>DATAKA010000086.1:0-46097 GCA_036261855.1 Phycisphaerales bacterium
GGTGCCGGGTGCCGGGTGCCGGGTGCCGGGTGCCGGGTGCCGGGTGCCGGGTGCCGAATGATGAAAGTGGTTTGGCGTACGGACGTCAAGCCGCGTTCTCGCGGTGATGTGTGCCGCTGATTCGGGCCGCGGGTGCGAACGGCGTGCGAACATGCGGCGGCCCGCTGAAGCGACTGCGGTGCATCTCGCGGTGATCTTCTCATTTTTCTGAACCACTGGGCTGAACCACGGGAGCGCGTGGGTTGTATATTGGCGTACCCGGCGCGGCTTCGCGGCGGGGCGCATTCATTCATTCCTGGTTCGTTGAGTTGGACAATCTGGGCAAGGAGTTGGGCATGAAACAGGTGCTCGTTGTGTGCGTTGCGCTGGCAGCGTGCGTTTTGGGACAGGGGGCGTGGGGGCAGTGTGGGGAGTGGGAACGGATCGGCGTTCAGCCGATCACGGGGTCGCCCACGCCGCAGATGGTGGAATGGGATGCTGATGGGACCGGGCCCATCGAATCGCTCCTCGTGGTGGGCGGACATTCGTCTGTCGGCGATGGCGGCGTCCTTGGCGCATGGGACGGGACAAGGTGGAGTGACTTGCACTTGGCGGGATCTCAGGTCTCTTCTACAGTCAACGCCCTGTGCGTCTATCAGGGTGAGCTCGTCGTCCACAACAACGACTTGCACCGATTCGAAGCACTGGATGGGGCGGGCGTTTGGCGAACGCTCGGCAATGTGGGTGGGATGATGCGGTCGATAGCCTCCGAAGGTGCGGACCTTTGGGTACGGGCTTCGTCGCTGACGGTGGATGGACAGTACTTCGCCAACGGTTTGGCGCACTATGACGGCGAGCAATGGCGTGCGGTGCCAGGTGTGTTTTCGGTCGCGGGCGCACTCCCAAGTTCCATTGCGGCCTGGAACCATATGTTGGTCGTCGCGGGGACTTTCGATTCCATCGATGGCCAGCCGATGAGCGGGGTTGCAGCGTTCGACGGTTCCACGTGGCACTCCATGCCGTGGCCGCAGCCCAACACGCCGCGCATCGGCGTCTTCGACGGCGCGCTGTACGGCGTCGGCTCGGACGTTCGTCGATGGAATGGCGAAGCATGGGAGGTCGTCGGGCCCGATTCTGCACCCACGTGGTACAACAACCCCGGGACACCGCACTTCACACGGCTGGGCATCGTCATCGTCAGTCCGTCGTTTCACGAGGTCTGGCGGTATGACGGCATCGGCTGGACCATGGAACCCACATGGGCTCGCTGGCGGCCGTCCAAACTTGTCGCGTGGCGTAACAGCTTTGCGGGGTCGTTTCCTCTCCAAGATGGCTACTCCAGCGCATTGGCGGCGCAGACTGACGGAGTTTGGCGACCGCTCGGCGATGCGCCAGTAGAACCTGTCACGGCGTTGTGCGGGTACGCAGGGATGCTCGCGGTTGGCGGCACCATCGCTGCGGGAGGCATGAATATCGGTGGCGTTGCGACGTTTGATGGGGCTGCGTGGCACGCGCTGGGCGCTGGCATCCCGGACTTCACGCATGGGGACGCCATTCGTGCGTTAGTGGAGTATGACGGTGCGTTGTGGGCCGGAGGATCGGTCCATGTTCCGTGGAGTGGCGGTCAGATGGAGCGGCGCACCGGGCTCTGGAAGTGGAACGGTCAGACCTGGCAGCAAGCACCGGGTGACTGGTCGCTCGTGGATCGGCTGGTGGTTCACCAAGGCCAGTTGTTTGCCGCAGGCTCGCGCTCCACCGCCGGCGCGCAGATTGCACGGCTTGACGGCGCATCGTGGTCTCCCATCGCGGCCGCTGCAGCAAGCAGTCTTGTGAGCGACGGATCGAGGCTGTACGCTGCGGGCAACTTCTCGAGCATTGGCGGGGTGCAGGCGGATGGGCTGGCGGCGTGGGACGGCGAGGCTTGGGTTGCGATGCCGCGTCCGCCGAGCGTGAACGTCCTTGGGGTGTACGGGGGCCGCCTTGTCGCGGCGCGGTACTCGGGGATGTTCGACATCTTGGACGGTGACGAGTGGCATGCCGTTGCACCACCAGCATTTGGAGGTGATGGCCCGGGTGCCTTCGCGGAGTTTCACGGGGACTTGATTGTCGGTTGCAGCACATTGTACCGGTGGAGCCCGGCCGAGGGGGCCCGGCACATCGGACGCGACGAGTTGTCCGGCGGTGTTTCGGGCACACCCCAGGACATGGCCTTGGCGGTCGTGGGCGATAGTCTTTTCGTCGGTGGCCAGTGGACCCACAACTTCGGGCAGACTCGCGCCCACCTCGCTCGCTGGATCGACACGCCCCTTTGCGACTGCGATTCGCTGGACTTCAATCACAACTCCGCCGTTACCCTGATGGATATCACTGACTTTCTCAGTGTTTTCCAAGGAGGTGTGTGCGTGTCCATTGGGTACGGCTGCAACGACGACATCGACTTCAACAACGACGGCCTCTTCCCGGACACGCTGGACATCCAGGCGTTCCTCAGCGTCTTCAGCGGCGGGGAGTGTGTGCAGTAGCCGCCGCGATTGGGGGTGCGGGCCCATCGAGAGGGTCACGCACGCTGGCGGCAAGAAGACCCGAACCTTGGCCGAAACTCCTTGTTCTGGGTCTTGGTCACGGAAGGATGGCAACCGACCTGCTCATCTGGGGGTATATTGAAGTGCCGTACTTGTGACGGTGCGGCTGCCGTTCTGGTGGCCGCTCGTGTCCTCAGGAGAATCCTGATGAGCAGGTCATTGGGCCGTCTCTGGGCGGGTGTCGCGGCGTGCGTATGCGCAGCGCTCTCGTTGCATGCTCGTGGGCAGTGCGGCGACTGGGAGGCCGTGGGCACACCACCCCGCGTGAACAGCACGGCACGGATGATTGAGCTTGATATCGACGGAGACGGGCCACAGCCGTCGAAGCTCGTGGTGGCTGGGAACGGACCGATCGGCGGTGTGCAAGGCGCACTTGTGATGTGGGACGGGGATCAGTGGTCGCGGCTCGCAGCGCCGGGCTCGGCGGACGCCCTGTGCGTGCACGATGGAAGGCTTGTCGTCGTCAACTGGCAGGGGCGGTGCATCCAGCGGCGCGAATGGACCGGTGCGTGGACGACGCTGGCGGCGGTGACCACATGGGGCTCCTTTCAGTTGGCGAGTGACGGGACGTCGCTCTACTTCTCCGGGGGAAGGCTGGAAGCCGGCGGCCAGACATTGACTTCGGGGATCAAGAAGTTCGATGGATCGTCGTGGAGCGAGATTCCGGGCGACTTGACCAACTTTGGCAGTGCAGCCGTGCCCGCGCAGATCGTCGCGTTCGGCGGACGTGTTGCCGTGTCGGGACAGTTCTCGCACATCGATGGGGTTCCGTTTCAACGATTCGCTCTGTGGAATGGCGCTGCTTGGGAGACGCCCGGCTGGAACGACTACCACACGCCCCGTATTGGACTCTTTCAGAACCAGTTGTACGCCATCGGCCGCGACATCCTGAAACTCGTTGACGGTGCCTGGCAGGTGGTGCCGAGATGGACGATACCGGGTTACGGACATGCAACAGACGTAGGCGTTTCCGGTTCACTGATTGATGCGAGCGGCATCTACCTCTTCGGCAACTACTTTCCAACGCCTCTCAGGTTTGACGGTCAGGCCTGGACCCCGCACTCGTTCTGGCCTGGCTGGGTGATGACCTCCGGCGGTGTGTGGCGCGGCCAACTTGTCGGCACCATGGACATCAACTTCGGATGGAACCCCGGAAGCGCGACGATCGCGGTGGATGAGCATGGGTCCTGGCGACCGCTTGGTGACGGGTTGACGAACGCGCCGAGCGCAATGCTGGCGTGGAACGGGTGCTTGTACATCGGGGGCATCGGTGGCGCTGGAGGGCTGACGACGGGCGGCATCGCGTCGTTCGACGGCCATGCTTGGGACACGCTGGCGGGTGGCGTGCCTCGAATCTCATACTGGGGCGACTTCAATGCGATGGTTGCCGCGAACGGAGCGCTGGTGGTTGCCGCGGGCGGTTACGTGCAGGAATCACCGACACAGTTTCGTCGTGTCGGGCTGTGGTCTTGGGATGGCATGGCTTGGACTGAGTTTCCTGGCGGTTGGAGGTCTGTTCGGCTGCTCGAAGTCCATCAAGAAAGCCTCATCGCGTGCGGGACGCGGACGGGGGTGTCCGGCGACCGCGTGGCGCGATGGAACGGCGCATCGTGGACCGACATTGCCACCGAATGCGATCTGCTTGGGCGGCTCTGGAGTGATGGACAACGGTTGTGGAGCACGGGCACACTGACGCCTGTTGGTGGCTCGGCCCTTTCCGGCCTTGCTGCATGGGACGGCGCACAGTGGTCCGCGGCGATGGACGGCTTGCCGTGGGCGGGCCCGATGGCTGTGCTCCAAGGAAGCGTGCACCTTTCGGATGGGTGTGGTCGCGTGTATCGGTGGAACGGCACACGATGGGATCGGGTCGCCGGAACGGACGGTGCTTGCCATGGATCGCGGTCCATGACGGAGTATCACGGCGACCTGATGATCGACGGGTTCCCGTCCGAACGTTGGAGCCCAGACCAAGGACTCCGACCGTTCGGAACAGATGCCCAGACCCTGAACGGGTCTCCCGGACCAAGACCCGTGGCTGTGTTCCATGACTCCGTGTACTACGGCGGAGAGCTTTCGGTGTACGCGCCGGGTTTCACCAGAAACTACCTTGTCCGCTGGACCGACCGCCCGCTGTGCGACTGCGACGGCATCGACTTCAACCGCGACGGCCTTTCCCCGGATATCACGGATGTCACGGACTTCTTCGAGGTGTTCCAGGGCGGGGAATGCGTGAACGGGCTCTGCGACATCGACTTCAACAACGATGGGCTGTTCCCGGACACGCTGGACATCCAGGCGTTCCTCAGCGTCTTCAGCGGCGGGGAGTGTGGGCAGTGAGGTTGTGGCGATGCGCCCCTCCGTTGTGCCGGGGGCCGTCGGCCCGGAGCGACAAGGGCGAACCGCGCCGGGCCAGAGGCCCGGTGCACGCTTCATGGGCCGGAGGCCCATGCCACGCCGCTTACGACCGGTTTCCCGCCACCTTGATCCTGCTCACCAGGCCCTGCGCCTTCACCTCCACGCCCTTGAGCGTGCTGGCGAGGGCCTCGCGGTTGGGGGCGTACTCCATCGCCGTCTGCAGGCTCACCCACTCCTTCTTCACGAGGTCGGCGAGGGCGTAGGTGAAGGTCTGCATGCCCTCTTCGTTCTTGCCGACGATCATGGGCAGGGCGCTGTCGTCGCCCTCCCTGATCTTGTCGCGCACCGTCCCGTTGCCCAGCAGCACCTCGCACGCGGGCACGACGCCGAAGCCCGTCTCCGGCAGCGCGGGCAGCAGCCGCTGCGCCAGCACGCCCCGCAGCGTGTTGCTGAGCGCGTGCCGCAGGAACGCGTGCTCGTGGCTGGGGAAGAACTCCATGATGCGGCTGAAGGCCTGCATCGTGTCCGCCGTGTGCATGGTGGAAAAGACCAGGTGCCCGGTCTCCGCCGCCTGCACCGCGGCGAGCACCGTCGCGTGGTCGCGCAGCTCGCCGATGAAGATCACATCGGGGTCCTCGCGCACGATGAACCGCAGGGCGGTCGAGAAGTCCGGCACGTCGATGCCGATCTCGCGCTGGCTGATGATGCTCTTCTTGGGGCTGAAGCGGTACTCCACCGGGTCTTCCACGGTAATGATGTTCTCCATCCGCGTCTGGTTGATGTGCTCGATCATCGCGGCGAGCGTGCTGCTCTTGCCGCTGCCCGTCACGCCCACCACGATGATGATGCCCTCGCTGGTCTTCTCGATGAGCTCGCCGTACGCGGGCGGCACGTGCAGCTCGGCATAACTGGGGATCTCCGCCTTCACGCGGCGGATGGCCGCGTGCGTGTGCCCGCCGGAGCGGAACATGTTGACGCGGTAGCGGTCGCCGTCCTCGGTGTGCGTCGCGAAGTCCAGCCCGCCCATCTGGTCAAACTTGGGGCGCAGCACCTCGGGCACGATGGGGTCCAGCAGGTGGTCGCACTCGTCGCCCGAGAGCGGCTCGCCCTGGATGCCGCGGAGCACGCCGTTGATGCGGTAGTACGGCGGGATGCCGACCTTGATGTGCAGGTCGCTCGCGCCGAGTTTTTTCATCGCGCCGAGCAGCCGCATGATGGAGAGTGCGCCGGGAACCATGGAGAAAGCCTCCAGAGTGAGCGCCGCACGAGAAGAGGAGGTGCGGCAAGTCCGGCGGGGACGCGGCATCCGGAAACGGATGGTCGGCCCGAAGGCCGTGCCTCGCGGGGAAGTCTAACCAGCTTCGGGGAGCCGCGCGAACACGCGGGCGATTGCGAATCCGTGCAACCCGGAGTTAGTACGTGCGTACACATGGGTGCGGAAGTGAGGAATGGGCCACACGGCGGAAAGCCGGGGCCCCGCGCCGCCCGAGCAACCTTTCGCAAGAGAGTGTGCCCGGGCTGGCTGCGAGCGCGGCACGCGCTCCCCAAGTACCTTGGGCCGACACCCAAGACCGAAACTCCCAACCGCCCCACAACCACGTCCACCCGTCCGCCCCACGCCCCCACTCCCCCACTCCCCCACGCCCCGCAGGAGAAGACCCATGCCCCGCACGCTCCGCGTCTGCACGTTCGCCCTTGTGTCCGGCGCTGCCCTTCTCTGCACGGGCGCTGCGCCGCAGCCCGGCGCGAGAGCGCTCGCGACGGAAGCCAGCATCGTGGCCGCGCCCCGCCAGGCCCGCATCACCATCGGCCGGCGCGACTACCTCGTGACGATGGAACTGCGCCGCCTGCTCATCGCCACGGTCCAGCCCGGCTTCGCCGCGAGCAACGACGACCCGCTGCAGGCCAACGTCACGCTCGTGCCGGTGGACGGCCTGGCGATGGACACCGTGACCGACCAGCAGCTCACCCTGCGCTCCTTCCGCAGCACCACCACCGCGCTCGTGGACAACCCCACCACCGCCGCGGTGCTGCCCATCGTCGGCCGCTCCTGGACGGCGTTCCACAACAAGCGCCTGTACACCGAGACGCCGCACGCGACGGTCTCGTTCCGCAGCCGCGGCAGGACGTACAGCGTGACCTTCAACTCCGTGCACATCCAGAGCCCGTTCCTGCGGGGGGAGTGAGCACGCTGCGGAGAGGCTTGTTCGCCGAAGTGCGAGTGGGTCACGTGGTCTGGCCTGATCGCCACCGATGCTTCTCGTATAGACGCCACCGTCCTCTGCCCCGACGGCATCAACTCCGTGCCGGGCGTGCTGATTCTCGGAGCCTTGACGCGGCTGGTATGCTGGCGCAGAGGCCGATGACCAGTTCAACGCCAAACTCCACGCGCACCGCACGGCCTGCGATGGGTGTGGCGTGGCCGCGCGAACCACAGGCACCGTCGGCCAGAGCCCCGACGGAGCCTGTGGCACTGTGCCTGTGCCACCCCGCCGAGTGGGACAGCACAAACAACAAGTCCATTAATCTGTGCCCCATGCTCTGGTACGGGGCCAAGATGCAGGAATCGACTGCAAAGAACACGTCGCAAATGACCAGCGACCTCAAGGAGCTGGAAATGCTATACGACCGAGAAGTAGTCACGCGTCCTGGATGAAGGAGTTGGACATGAACACGGGGATTATCACGCTCGCAGTTTGTCTTATCGCCGGTGCCGCGAGTGCGCAGACATTTCAAGGGCTGGGCGTACTGCCTGGACGAACGGCAAGCCAAGCGGTGGACATGTCCACCGATGGCACGACGGTGGCCGGCAACTCGAACGTGCAGGATGGAGTGGGAGTACGAGCTTGGCGATGGCATGCAACCACCGGATTGGTTGACCTTGGAATCGAGAATTCCACAGCCACCCGCATCAATGATTCGGGCGATGCGATCGTGGGTGGTGCGTTTGGATTTCCAACACTGATCTGGAGGAGTGGTCAGCCCGCACAGAGTGTTCCACTTCCTGGCTCCAACCTCCAACCCGGCCCCGGCGTCTCCGGTGACGGCGTCACCGTCATCGGCAATTGGTCCACCAACGGTTACCGCGCGTCCTCATGGACGCAGGCTGGCGGAGTCGTGCCCCTCCCCTACGCGCCGTCCACCCCCACAGTCCTCGTCACAAACAACGGGAATTCTGTCTCCTTTGTAGTCAACCAAGATGGCTCTGTGATCGGTGGCAGCCAAGCCTTCCGCTACAGCACCGATCCCATCATCACCGAGCGCTTCGCCGTCTCGCGCTGGACGGCATCGGGCAGTGAACTCATCCTCAACGCTCTTGGACAGCCTGTGGAGGGCGGCGTGTACGACATGTCGTCCGACGGCAACACCCTCCTCGTATTGGCGCACGAGTCGCCCAACGTGTTCTACCGCTGGACACCGGCGGGTGGGTACCAACTTGCCAGTGGGTTGCAGAGTTTCCTCAACAGCGCAGTGGCCCGCATCTCCGGCGACGGCTCCACCATCATCTCCTACGACAAGATGTGGACCCAGTCGCGCGGCGCTCTCCCTATTACCCAGGTCTTGACCGAATCCGGCGCAACCTTCACTGGTTGGACCAACCTCGTCGCCACCGGCATCGACTTTAACGCCACCCACCTCTGCGGCTACGGCACCAACCCGATGGGCCAGACCGAGGCGTGGTACGCCACCATCCCCGCGCCCGGTGCGGGAGCGGTCTGCGCCATCCTCACGCTCGCCGCGTCGCGCCGCTGCCGCTAGCGCAGCAGCCCGTACTTGATGATGCACACCAGCGCCCGCACGCCATCGCGCCAGGTGATCTTCTTCCCCTCCTCGTACGTGCGACCGCTGTACGAGATGCCCACCTCGTAGATGCGCACGCCCCGGATCTTCGCCACCTTCGCCGTCACCTCGGGCTCAAAGCCGAAGCGGTCCTCCTCGATCGTGATCTGGTCGAGGATGGTCTTGCGGAACATCTTGTAGCAGACCTCCATGTCCGTCAGGTTCAGGTTGGTCACCATGTTGCTGAGCAGCGTGAGGAACCGGTTGCCCACGCTGTGCCAGAAGTAGAGCACGCGGTGAGACTCCCCGCCGATGAACCGCGAGCCGAAGACCACGTCCGCCACGTTGTCCATGATGGGCTTGAGGAGCTTGGGGATCTCCGCGGGGTCGTACTCCAGGTCCGCGTCCTGCACGATGACGCAGTCCCCCGTCGCCGCGGCGAAGCCCGTCCGCAGCGCGGCCCCCTTGCCCCGGTTGGTGGTGTGCCGCAGGCAGCGCACGGTCGGGTGCTCGCGCGCAACCTCCTCCAGGATGCGGCCCGTGGCGTCGGTCGAGCAGTCGTCCACGACGATGAGCTCGATGAGCACGCCCTCGGGCATGCGGACCGACCGCACCCGATCGATCGACGCCCGGAGCGTCCGCTCCTCGTTGAAGACCGGCATGACGATCGAGAGTTTCATGAAGGCTCCAAGGCACCAGGCAGGCCGCCAGCATATCGAGGATGGCCGGAACCCCGCCACCCACCGCCAAACCGCCCAAACGCCGAAACCCCCTGTTCAGGCGTCGCACCCCCGCCCCACCACCTTTACCGGGGCACCACCCCGCGGCCAATTCCCTCTACACTGGAAACACGCACGGGGCTGACGCGTCCAAGATGCGTCAACTCCCGCCGGGCGAAGAGCCTGCGCTGTCGCGCATGCCGTCCGGCCTTGGGGCCCTGCCCCGTCAGCCGAGGAACCACATGGTCACGCAATTCGGTCGCTCGCTCGTCGCCGCGGTGCTCGTCACCGCCGCTGGCCTCGCCACCACCACCCAGGCGCAGGTCGCCCCCGTCATCGCGGCGGTCATCAGCGCCGACGACGCCGCCAAGGAAACCCCCATGCTGCTGGTGGGCGACAAAGCCCCCGGCCTGCAGGTCGAAAAGTTCGTCAAGGGCGCGCCCATCTCCAGCTTCGAGCCCGGCAAGGTCTACGTCGTTGAGTTCTGGGCCACCTGGTGCGGCCCCTGCGTCCGCGCCTTCCCCCACCTCTCCGAAATGCAGGAGAAGTACAAGGACAAGGTGACGTTCATCGGCACCAACATCTGGGAGCCCCGCGGCGACAAGGGCTACACCGCCGAGACCTTCGACCACGTGAAGGGCTTCGTCGAGAAGCAGGGCGACAAGATGGCCTACACCGTCGCCTACGACGGCGCAACCAAGTGGATGGACAAGCAGTACATGCAGTCCACCGCCCAGAACGGCATCCCCGCCGCGTTCATCGTGGACCAGGCCGGCAAGATCGCCTGGCTGGGCCACCCCATGGGCATGGACGAGCCCCTCGCCGAGATCGTCGCCGGCAAGTGGGACATCAACGCCTTCGCCGAGAAGACCAACAAGGGCATCAAGAACGCGTTCAAGGTCCGCCCCGTGCAGGAGGCCCTCGGCAAGGCCTGGCAGGCCAAGGACTGGACCGAGGTTGAGAAGCAGATCGACGCCATGGCGGCCATCTCCACCGAGGAGGCCATGAACCCGGCCATGGGCTACTTCATGAACACCATGCGCACCGACGAGGCCAAGGGCTACGCCTTTGCCTCCAAGATGGTGGATGGCCCCTTCAAGGCCGAGGCGCAGTTCCTGAACGCCATCGCCTGGTCGATCGTGGACCCCGAGAGCGAGTTCGCCAAGAAGGACCTGGACCTGGCCATGAAGGCCGCGACCGCCGCCAACGAGGCCTCGGGCGACAAGGACGCCGCGATCCTCGACACCCTCGCCCGCGTCCACTGGGTCAAGGGCAACAAGGCCAAGGCCGTCGAGATCCAGGAGAAGGCGATCAAGCACGCCGACAAGGGCATGAAGGAGTCCCTCGAGGAAGCCCTCGCCGAGTACAAGAAGTAAACCACGCTGCCACAAGCACTTGCAATCAATACCCCACCGACTGTCGGTGGGGTATTTCTTTGCGCTTGGGCCGCTCCACGCACCACCCATTCCTATTATCGGGCAATCCCGGGCCCGCGCAAGGGCACGGTGACGAGTCCCCATGGAGATAGGTAATGAAGACTTGGAAAGGGATGGTTGTTGTTGGTGCCGCCGCGGCCCTTGTATTCGCCGCCGGCTGTGAGGAGAAGAACAACCCCGTGACGCAGGCGACCGACGCCGCGAAGAGCGCGGGCAGCAAGGTTGCAGACGGTGCCAAGGACGTGGCCGCGGCCACCAAGGAAGGCGTGAAGGACGCCGGCGCCGCCGTGACGGAAGGTGCCAAGGACCTGAAGGACGCCGCCGCGACCGGCCTCGAGGACCTCAAGGCCGCCGGCACCAAGTGGGTGTCCGACGCCGAGTCCAAGTGGCCTGCGATGAAGACCGAGCTTGAGGGCTACACCAAGAAGGTGGCCGAGATCAAGGACGTGAACGTGAAGACCAAGGCCGAGGGCCTGGTGAAGGAGCTCCAGACCGAGGTTCCGGCCATCGAGAAGATGGTCACCGAGATCAAGGAGTTCAAGACCGGCGACCTCCAAGGCCTGATGGACAAGGCCAAGAAGTCCTGGGATTCGTTCTCGACCAAGCTGGGCGAGCTCAAGTCGCTCATCCCCGCCTGATCGACGCACATGTTCCCGACAAAGGCCCCGCGCCCGGCGCGGGGCTTTTTTCATTTTCGGGCTGATTTCCTGGCGAAATCAGTCCACGCGCCGGAAGACGTACGGCCCCTTGGTCGCTCCCCAGACCTGGGCACCGGAGGCGTCGAATCCCTGGTCCCATGTCCGCAGGCCGGGGACGCCGATCCAGACCTTGGACGTCGCGTACGCCGCGCCGCGGAGCGTGCTCACGCAGCCGGATCCTTCGGTGCCGCCCTCAAAGACCGGCTCCTTCGCCGGGACGCGGCGCAGCACAACCGTGCAGCCTTCGCGGGCGACGAGCTGCTCGGGCGTGAGCACGTCAAACCGGGACGGTTCGGCCCATGCACCCGCAAAGGTGAGTGGGTCGCCCGGGAGTTCGTACACCTCGCTGCGGTAGGTCCCGCCCCTGGTGTCGATCAGTCGGTAGACGCGCTGGCGGTACGGCTTGTCCATCGATTCCGCCGCGGACTGTTCCACGTACAACCAGCGCTGAGTGCGGGTGGTCCGGGCATCCCAGATGGGCTCCATGTGGAGTCGAATATCCCTGAATTCAGGGTCTTCCGCGGCCTGCGTTTGGCTGGAGAACGAGCCGGACATGAAGGACTGGAGGATCGCGAACTCCGATCGCGGCCCCGCGCCCTTGGAGAGCGCGCTGCACCCGGACAGACCCGCCAGTGCCGCCACAAGCAACCAGATCACCTTCATGGCCAGCCTCCTTCACAGTGCGAATCGCAGCACCAATCCCGTGCAGACAGGGGATCGGCGCGAGTATCACAACATATGGCTGTTTGTGGAAATCCGCAGAGAAAAACCTGTCAGTGACTTCCAAAGTGGCAAAACTTGTGCGAAACTTGCCGGCCGACCCGATGACTGACCATCCTCGCACTCGCGAGGGAGCCGGACAGATGAGAGCGGAGAGAGGAGAGAACGAAGGGTCGGTGCGTGTTCCCGAAGGATCAATCGAGCTGCGTCGCCGGCGAAAGCCGACACCGCGATTTTACAATTCCTCCCTTCCTCACTGAACCCGGGTCACAAGCCCGGGTTCAGTTGTTTGTAGGAACGGGCGTGCCGAAGAGTTCGCGGAGACGCTCGACGCGGTACGCGAAGACCTTGGTGAGGTCCGGCTCCACCATCAGCGCCTGCGCGATGGGCCCGCCCATGTGGCGGTACTTCACGACGTCGCGGCAGAGCGTGCCCATGACGCCGCCCTGCTCGCGCTCCTCGAAGGTGTGCTCGTGGATCCACTGGAGGTACGGGCCCTTCACCTGCTCATCGATGAAGCGGAAGGGCGGATCCCACACGGTGATGAGCGTGCGCCAGTTGATCGGCAGCCCGCGGATGCGCAGGCGGTAGTCGATGACCGCGCCGGCCCGCATGGGGATCGGGCGCGGCGTCACGATCGTGAACGAGAGCCAGGTGGGCGTGAGCGCGTTGAGGTTCGCGGCATCGGCGAAGAAGGGGAAGACCTCCGCGCGGGGGCGCGGCAGCCAGACTTCGCGCGTCAGCACGCGCTCGCGGAAGAGTGAGGAGAGTGCCATGCCAGTGGGTTCGCCTAGCACGCCGGCTTGGATGCTCCCACCGCGGCCTCCAGCGCCATGAGCTGGCTCACCGTGAGGGCCTCGGCGCGGTCCGTGGGGGCGATGCCGTCCGGGAACACGGTGTCTCGCCCCAGCAGCGTGCCTAACTGCTTGCGGCGCTGCTCAAAGACCCGGTGGCAGAACGTGAGCAGGCGGGCGGGGTCCGCGTGCAGCGGCTGGGCGCGGCGGGTGAGCCCGACCATCGCGCTCGTCACATCCGGGCGCGGCCAGAAGCACTCGGGCGGGAGCTTGGCGACCATCCGCACCTCGCACGTGACCTGCGCGAGCACGGAGAGCGGTCCGTACTCCTTACCACCCGGCGGCGCGGCGAGGCGCGTCGCGACTTCCTTCTGGATCGTGACGAACTGGCCCACACACTCCGTGTGCTGGGCCATGAGCAGCATCATGAGGGGCGTGGCCGCGCCGTACGGGAGGTTGGCGACGAGGTGGAACGTGTTGACGTTGCTCGCGGCCATCGCGGCGCGCACTGCGCTGAGTAGCGCGGGAGCGATCGCGTGCTTGCCGTCCAGGCAGTCGCCCTCGACGAGTGTGAACAGCGGGTTTGCACCGAGCCGGTCGCGCAGCAGTTCGCACAGGCCGCGGTCGATCTCCGCCGCGACGACGCGGCAGCCGCGCGAGAGGAGCTCCTCGGTGAGCACACCCGTGCCGGGGCCGACCTCGAGCGCGACATCGCCCGCTCGCACGCCGGACTCATCCACGAGCCTGCGGATGAGGTTGTGGTCGGTCAGAAAGTTCTGGCCGAAAGCCTTGCGCGGCGAGAGGCCGCGGGACTCGAGGAGGGACTTGATTTCGGAGAGGGTTTGCACGTGGGTCGCCTACAGCATTCGCATTCTGAACGGTGCGTATATCATTGTCCATGATTGCCGACGCCATCCGTGAACGCCTCAGCAAGGACCCCTTCAAGCCCTTCCATGTTCGCACCAGCGGCGGGCAAGCGTACAAAGTCGCGGACCCGAGTCTTGTCGTCATGATGAAGAGCCAAGTGTTCATCGCGGAGCCTCGGTCCGACCGCGCCGTGACGATCCCATACCTCCATGTAGCCGCTGTCGGGCACTCGGATGGCGAGAGCGGCAACGGTCACGGACACGGTCGCCACGCCTCCGGCCCCCGCCGCCGAAAGTAATCACCACTCCCCGCTCAGTATCTTGTCCACCGCCCACGCGACACCGTCGGCGTCGTTCCCTTTGGTGTGGCGTTTCGCCACATCGCGCACGCGCGGCACGGCGTTGCCCATCGCGATGCCCAGCCCCGCGTGCGTGATGATCTCCACGTCGTTCACCTCGTCGCCGATCGCGGCGATGGTCCGCGGGTCCACCCCCCACTGGTGCGCGAGGTGTGAGATCGCCGTCCACTTGCTGGCGTTCACGTCGAAGAGTTCCAGGATGTGGGCGGGCTCGCCCGGGCTCGTGCTCTGCTGCACCTGCGCGGGCGCCACGGCGGGGATGCTGTGGAGCACGCCGCGCCCGGCGGCATGGCGCCTCACCTTCGCCGCGA
This sequence comes from Phycisphaerales bacterium, assembly GCA_036261855.1. Lineage (GTDB taxonomy): Bacteria > Planctomycetota > Phycisphaerae > Phycisphaerales > UBA1924 > BJHL01. The sequence continues at coordinate 14,600 of DATAKA010000086.1, forward strand.
CGTGCTCGAAGGTGCTGGCGGGCGAGCACGCGCCGACGCGCACGGTGTGGCCGGGGTGCGCATCCTCGTGCAGGCCGCGCGCATAGCGCACGCCCAGTCGGTGGCGGGCGAACCACCAGTCGATCGCCGGGTGCACGCGGTGGCGCTGGTCGCCGTCGATCACGAGGTAGTCGTAGCCGCAGTCGGCCGGGTCCTTCAGCAGGAGCGCGGGCTGGTCGTGTTCCAGCAGCGTGGCGACTGTATCGCGCACCAGCGACTCGTCCATCGCGAAGCGGTGGAGCGTGCGGCCGGACGCGGGGCAGGCGATGATGGACCCGCCCGCGACGACGACGGGCTCATCCTGCGAGATCGTGGTGAGGATGGACCGACACTCCGCGAGCCCACGGCCGGTGCAGACGACGACGCGGATGCCGGCGTCGCGGGCACGATGCACCGCGTCGATGTTCGCCTGCGAGACCGTGCCCTTGCTGGTGAGCAGCGTGCCGTCGAGGTCGATGGCGAGGATGGGGTAGCGCGGGGGCACGGAGGAGGATAGAGAGGACCGGGACGAAACGGTCGTGGAATCGTCGGGTCGATCCCCCACGACACGCGTCGGGCTCTCCCCGACTTGCTTCCTGGTACAAGCAGGCTTGATATCGCGGAGAGCGGCACCGAGAATCGGTATGGTTGTGCGTACCAATAGGAGGTCGTACGCGAGCGTCATGGCACGAGCGGTGGACTCCGCCGTCGCGGCATTGTCGCGACGCTGTCACACACAGGGCCCGCCGTTGAAGGCACTTAGCAGCGATTTGATATCTTCCGTGTCGGGGTACAGGTCGTCGTTGTTGAAGTCGATGTCGATATTGCACGGGGGAACATCCGGCTGTTGCCCGTCGCAACGACCCCCGGCGAAGACGGAGAGAAAGTCGGTTATGTCGAGACTGCTTGGAAACTGGCCGTCCCCGTTGAAGTCGATGTGGTCGCAGGGTGAGGCGCAACCTGACGGTCTACCCCATCGTGCAATGTGGTCTGACACATGCGAACCGGCGGACGTGAACCTGCCACCAGCCAACAGGTCACCGTCAGGAAGAGCTAGCAGCGCGCGCACGGGTGCGTTGGTGCCCGCACCCATGGCGAACCATGACGAGCCATCCCACCGGGCGATGTTGTTCGCAGCAACTGAACCTGCGGACGAGAACTGACCACCAGCCACCATGTCGCCGCTGGACAGAACTGCAAGCGCAAACACCTCAGTAGTGGATGCTGGATCACCGTGAATGCCGGACCCAAGCGGTACCCACGATGCACCAGTCCAGCGTGCAATATTGCTCGCCGTCACACCACCAGCCGTTTCAAAGTGCCCGCCCGCCACCAGGTCGCCGTTCTGCATGACGACGAGTGCATTGACGGCGAAGGGGACGGGAGAGGAGATACCGCCCATCCCGAGGCCAACCTGATACCAAGCCGTGCCATCCCAACGAGCGATCTGGTGCAGGTCATAGAACGAACCACCGACAACCAGGTCACCGTTTGGCATCGTGGCCGCACTGAGAACGTAGGGGTTACCTCCACCAGTCATTCCACTACCGAAACCGGACCAGCTTGCACCGTCCCATGCTGCTATGTACCGCACTATCTCGCTACCCACCTGTTGGAATTCTCCTCCTACTGCCATGGTGCCGTCCGGCCGTACGTGGAGACAGCGCACAGTCCCACCTGTCCCTGTTGCGAGTGCGTTCCAGCTTCCTCCATTCCAACGCGCGATGTTGTTAACAAAAATACCTCCCGCCGTCGTGAAGTAGCCACCGGCAACAATGTCGTTGTTTGGAAGAACGCAGATTGCACGCACACTCGTGCCGGGGGTGATGCCTCCCATTCCGGTGCCGAGTGACGACCACTCGCCCGTTGTGGGGCTCATTCTGATAATGGAGTTCGCCGGAGTGCTGCCGACAGCTTTGAATTCCCCGCCGATGAGTACGTCACCACCGTGATCGAGAACCAACGTCCGTACATCGACCACGCCGTCCGCGTTTGAGAAGCCGGGCAGGAGGGATGACCACGAGGAGCCGTTCCATCGAGCGATGGATAGGGCCGGAGCGCTTCCCATCCTGGCGAAACCACCTGATGCAATGAGATCACCCGATGGCAGAATGCTCAGCGCGTTCACGGCCGTCGTGGTGCCCGTGCCAAACGTCGACCAGTTCGTCCCATTCCACCGAGCGATTGAGCCGGCGCTCAAACCACCAGCATTGACGAACCGCCCACCCACCGCCACACTTCCATCTGGCATGGTGCGGAGCGCGAATACCCCTCCCTGGAAGTTAGAGGGTGGGGTCACGGCGCCGATGGATGACCATGAGGTCCCGTTCCACTTCGCAATGTTCAACGCGCTCACGCCGCCCGCATTCGTGAACTTGCCTCCAGCGATGAGGTCGCCACTAGGCATCGCCTCAACTGCATCCACTTCCGCAAAGCCGCCACCGATGCCGGACCCCAATGCTGACCACGCCGTGCCGTTCCATCTGGCAATGGAATTAGCCGTGATCCCGCCTGCGGTTGGGAATTGACCGGCCGTGATCAGGCTTCCATCCTGGAGAAGCTTGAATGCCAGCACGATACCATTGATGTCGATCCCGGATCCCAACGCGGACCACGTGGACCCGTTCCATCGAGCGATATTCGAGACCGGAATGCCGCCAGCAGAGCCGAAGGAGCCACCCGCTATGAGATCACCGTTTGGCATGACAACCAGGGCCGCGACCGTGTAATTGGAGATCCCTGTACCCAGCGCGGTCCAACTGCTCCCGTTCCACCTTGCGATCCTGCTTGCGCTCACTCCACCGGCTGTTGTGAAGTTGCCGCCCGCGACTAGGCTCCCGTCATTCATCACAGCCAACGCACCGACGTTCGCGTCGCCGATACCGCCCGCCATTCCAGAATCGAATGACGACCAGTTGGATCCGTCCCAAAACGCGATGTTGTTTGCAAGCGAAGTTCCCGCGATCGTGAACTGCCCGGCGATCACAAGCCCGGAGCTACGCGGGCCCGGCCCGTCTGGGTCCCATGGGATCGTTTCGTAGACGATTCCCTGAATGCCAGGAATCCCGTTGCCGGGGAGCCATTGCTCTTCGCACTGGGCATGAGCGAGGCTCGCGCAACAGACACTGATGACCGTGGCAACAGTGAGGCAGGCAGGGCGACACACTTGAGCAGGCGTCATGGCTCGGCCTCCAAGAGCCTCACGATACCACAATGGGGACACTACGCAAGCACTTTCGTCATCTACCTTTTCAACGGCTCGCAATGATTGCTCGCAGCCGTGATCGGTCCCGTGCGGGTGGGGGAGTTGGCACTCGGAGCAAAACGAACTGCAGACAACGCGAAAAAGAGTGGAGTGGACTGGAGGCGTGTAGCCTCACTCTCCCGCCGCGTGCACCACACCATTCTGCGACGACTCCTTGTCGTCCTCCGCCTCCGCCGCGGTTTCGAGGGACTGCACGCGCACGCGGGTGACGCGCGTGGGTTCTGCCGCGAGCACGGTGAAGCTCGCCTGCCCGTGCGCGAACGTCTCGCCCTCGCGCGGGATGCGCCCTAGCGTCGCGGTGATGAAGCCGCCGACGGTGTCGTACTCCTCGCTCACAGGGATCTGTACCTCGATCTCGCGGAGCAGGGGATTGACGTCCTCGATGTACGCGCGGCCCTCGACCTCGGCCGTGTGGGCGGCTTTGTCCACCTTCACCTCGGCGGAGCCCTCTTCGGGCTGCTCGTACTCGTCCTGAATATCGCCGAAGACCTCCTCGATGATGTCCTCGATGGTGACCAGGCCCGCGGTGCCGCCGTACTCGTCGGCCACCATCGCGATGTGCACGCGCTTGTTGATGAGCTCGGGCAGCAGCTCGCGGATGGTCTTGGTCTCCGGGAAGAAGAGCGCGGGGCGCAGCAGCGTCCGCAGCTCGAACGTCTTGCCGCCGCGGCTGCCCTCGCCGGCGAGCCAGCGCATCAGGTCCTTCACGTAGAAGATGCCGACGATGTGGTCGATGTCGTCCTCGAAAACCGGGATGCGCGAGTGCCCGATGCTGCGGATGGTTTTGGTGACCTCGCCGAGGTCGTTGGTCAGTTTCATCGCCTCGATCTCGGTCCGGGGCGTCATGACCTGCGCCACCGTGCGGTCGCGGAACTTCACCACCGCCTCGATCATGTCGCGCTCGGTCTCGTCGAACTTGCCTTCCTCGCGCGCATCCTCGACCACGCTGAGCAGTTCGTCCTGGATGGCCTCGGCCTCGTTGCGGTCGGCCTTGCCCGCCAGTCGCTTCACTGCCTCGTCCACCACGCGCACCAGCGGGCGGAACGGCGTGGCGAGCATGTACGCCACGCGCAGCAGGGGTGACCACGTATACACCGTCGATTCACCGGCGTGCTTGGCCACCGCCGTGGGCAGCACCGTGCTGAAGAGCCACAGCACCAACGACGAGAGCGCGATGCCCAGCACCACCTCCAGGTACCAGTCGTTGACCAGCGATGGGGCCATGGTCTCCCCGGCTACCGGGGCCTTGATGAGCCCCCGCACCCACATCACGAGCGCGACCGTCACGACGAGGTTGCAGACCGTGCGGGGCAGAGCCACCGCCGCGGCGTGCCCGTCCACATCGTCCAGAATCCTGCTGACCCGGGCCATGCCCCCCGGGCTCTTGCGGATGGTGGCGATCTCCTCGAGCGTGGTCCGGGACAGGTCCCGCAGGGCCTGGGCAAGGCACGACAGCACCGCCCCCATCCCGAGGGCGACCACCGCGACCGCAATCCACGCTTCGTTCGTCACAGCCGATTACCCCACCCCATCAGCCCTGGGCGGCACCCGAAAGACCGCCCCCACCCCCACCGCCTCCAGGACCGCGTCCTCGAGCCGGTGCATCGCCTCGAACTGTCCCTCGTCGTGGTCGTCCAGGCCCAGGCAGTGCAGGACACCGTGGACCACGTAGAGGAGCAGCTCGCGTTCAAAAGAGTATCCGCGGGCGGCGGCTTGCCGACGGGCCTCGTCGATGCAGACCATGATGTCAGTATCGATTGGGGTCGGGCCCGAGTTTTGGTCCGGTAATAAGAACTGAGGACCGAGAACTATGGCAGGATCGTAAATTTTACCCTCACGAAGATCGAACGTGAGCACGTCGGTGGTGCCCGGAACGCCGGCAAACTCTTCGTGGGCCTGGGCCATCTCGGCGTCGTTCACGACGCGGACGCGGACCTGGCCGGTACACCGCAGGCGTTTTCCGGCCGCAAGTGCATTGGTGGCAAGCCACTGGGTTTGGGCGTCGGTCAGTTCCGAGGTGGCGTCGGTGATGTCAACCTGGAGAAGGTCGGCCATGGAGGACTCTAGTCCCCCGGCAGGAGCACTCGCAGCGCCCGCGGCTGGACGGCGAACTCCAGTTGGTGCGCGGGCCGTGTGCCGAGCTCGCCGTCCATCTGGTGGACCATTGGCGAGCCTGAACGGACGGCGACGCGGCGGGCCCTTGTGGTGATCGCCGAGGGGTGGGTGGCGTGAACGCCGACGAGGGACCGGAGCATCCAGAGGCCGGCGGCGGGGCCGGTGGTCGCGGGGAAGAAGACGACGTCGAGCAGGCCGTCATCGACCTTGGCGTCGCGGGCGGGGTCGAGGCGGCCGCCGTACTGGCGGCTGTTGGCGATGATGAGCATGCCGCGGGTGTTGGAGACCAGCACGCGTCCATCGGCCTCGATCGTCATCGCCGGGAGCGAGGGCTCGAGCAGTTCCTCCCAGATGGGCTGTATATAGGAAAGGTGGGTAATGGCGCCGGTGCGGGCGGCGTGCAGGCGGCGGATGACGCCGGCATCGGGCCCGATGCTTGCCATGAGGGCGAATGGGGTGGCGGATCCTCCATCGACGGCTGCGAGGCCGACGTCCACCGCGCGGGACTGGCGGCTCAGCACGGCGCGGAGCAGGCGGCGCGGATCGCGGCAGGAATCAAACTCGCGGGCGAAGAGGTTCTCGGTGCCCAGCGGGAGGTGGTAGACGGGTACTTGTGTCCCAGTAACCACGGGCAGCGCGTGGTGCAGCGTGCCGTCACCGCCTGCGACCACCAGCACGTCGGACCGCGGCACCGCCTCGCGGAAGCGGCGCATGAAGGCCGTGGGGTCTGCACGATCCACCTGCAAAAGGCGGGGGGAGACGCGGGAAACGAGCATCTCGTGCATGGCGCGGGCGACCACACCCGAGGCGTTGCCGCGGCCGGAGTCAGCGTTCGAGATGACGAGGACGTGGCACACCGCTGGCATGGCTGGAAGTATGGGCGCAGCGCGCGGTCAGGGGAGTGCTTACCTGCCGCGGGTGCCGCCAGCGAAGTTGCGGCGGAGTTCCTGCATGGCCGCGGCGATGGCGGACGCCTGGTCGGGCTTCGCGGTGTGATCGGGTTTGACTGCGTGATCAGGTTTGGCTTCGAGGGCTTGGGCGGGCTTGGACGCGGCAGGCTGGACGACGGGAGCCGGTGTCGGCACAGCGGGGACGCTGCCGGCGACGATGGAGAGCGTCTTGTTGCGGCCCGCTTCGGCCTGGTCCAGGAGTTTCTGGTAGGCCTCAGCGTCCTGCACCACCAGGCACGCCTTGCCATTAACGGTCAGCACCTGGGCCTTGCCGGAGCGGGAGAGGCGTGTGATGTGCTGCTTGGCGTTGCGCTGGAAGTCGGTGAGGGAGATGATGTCGCGGAGGTCGATCGTGGACATGAGGGGAGCGTACGCTGCGAATTCGCAGGAGATTCACTGATATGGGTGTGTTGCTCAAGTCCTCTTATGCGGGCGACTTATCGCTCACCATCGCCTTGAAGGCGAGCCCAGCGGCGATGCCGCCCGCGATGTTGGCCGCGAGGTGCACCCAGATGTCGGCCCACTTCACGACCTTCATGATGGCGAGCGAGATCGCCACCGCCGGGTTAAAGGCTCCGCCGGAGACACCGCCAACCGCAAGGGCACCGGCGACGACAGTAAAGGCGATGGCGAGGCCGAAGTAGCCGTTGTTCGCGGTGGACTTGGCGGTGGCGACGTTGAGGACGACGAAGGCCAGCGCGAAGGTGAAGAGGAACTCGACGATGAGCGCGTGGGGGACGTTGATCGCCATCGGGGCGGGCGTGGGGTTGCCCTTGAGGTACATCACAAGGACACCGGCGACGACGCCCGCGATGATCTGCGCCAGCGCGTACGGCACGGCCAGCGCAACGGGGTGGGCACCCCGCACGACGGCGGCCAGGGTCACGGCGGGGTTGTAGTGCGCGCCCGAGATGTGGCCACCGGCGTAGAGCATGACCATGAGGGCCGAGCCGATGGCGATGGCGGCGAAGGACCCCAGGGCGCTGGGCGCGACGACGCACATGCCGATGGTGAAGACGAGGAAGAACGTGCCGATGAACTCCATCGCGAGTTTGCGGACGGGCATGGGTGGCTCCTTGGATGAGAACGGATGCGGCGGGAACCGCAAGCGGGGTGCCAAAGCCCGGCAGCGCGGCGGCGCGACCGGTGCCCATCGAGGGCTCAGCGGCCGTTCACCAGCATCTTGATCGCCCCGTGCACGCCCATGCGCCGCAGTGCGACGTTGAGCTTGTCCGCGGCCTTATACCGGATGTTCTGGTGGAGCATTTCCTGGGCGAGGCGGAAGACGCGCGGGTCCTCATCGGGCTTGGGCAGGGGCTTGCCCAGGGCGTAGATGTCCACACTGTCGCCCAGCAGCAGGCGCATGGCGCGGGAGTTGTTCCGCGCCATGCCGGGGTGCTTGGCCAGCAGGCGCGCCCGGAGCAGGTGGTGCCGCTTGGGATCGATCGAGTGCATGATGCTGCCGGGGCGCAGGCGGTACAGAATCGAGAACTCCGGGATGACTTCGCCGCGGTAGCCGCGTTCCAGGATGCTCGCGAAGAGGTCCCAGTCCTCGTACGCGGGCAGCTCCTCGTCGTAGCCGCCGATGTCCAGCAGCAGCGAGCGCGGCATCATCGCGGCGGCGTTGGACGCGGCGTTCATCACGCCCATCCAGTCGTGGTCGCCGCCGAAGGGGATCCATCCGGCGACGGGGCGGTCGGCGCTCTCGCGGAAGTGGCGGAGGAACGCGGTGACGAACCCGATGTTCTCGTGCGAACGGTGGACACGCAGGCACTGCTCCAGCAGGTTGGGCGCGAGCATGTCGTCGGCATCAACGGGGAAGATGAAGCGGCCGCGTGCGGCGTGCAGGCCCACGTTGCGCGCGTGGCTGAGGCCGCCGTGGCGGGCGCGGATGACGCGGACGCGGGGATCGGTGTTGGCCCCGCTCAACTCATCGAGGGCGGCGGCGGTTGCGGGGTCTGTCGAACCATCATCGATGATGATGGCCTCCCAGTGCGTCAGCGACTGAGCGCGGATGCTTGCGAGTGTGTCGGGCAGGTGCTGGTGGAGGTTGAAGACGGGGATGATGATGGAGACTTCGGGCTCGTCGCCGCGCACGCGGGAGGGCAGTGGACGCTGGATGCGCCGCAGGTCCGCGCATCGCTGGGACAACTCCCGCACGAGCGACTCGGTCTGCGTGGCGATGCGGGCCGGGTCGCAGAGGTGCGCGACGCGTGCCGGCGCTTCGGCCGCGCAGCGTTCACGCAACGCTGCATCAGCGAGCATGGTGCGGAGAGCATCCGCGAGTGATGCAGGGTCCGCGCCGTCGCAGAGCAGGCCGCTGCGGCCGTGCTCCATCATGTGTGCCATGCCGCCGCTGCTGCTGCCGACGACGGGCACGCCCAGCGCCATCGCCTCCGCGCAGGCGTACGGGAAGTTCTCCCACAGGCTCGGGAAGCAGGCGCAGGTCGCATCGGCGTAGACGCCCGCGAGGGCCGCGCGGGGCACGCGCGGTTCGAAGCGCACGCGCGACTGGCTCTCCGGGCTCAAGCCCGACCCGCGGATGCGCTGCTCCATCCACGCGCGCATCGATGTGCCCAATGGTCCGGTGAGCGTGTCCTCTCCCACGAAGCGGAAGACGGTGTGCGCCGTCTCAGGCTCGCCGAGCAGGCGGATCGCCGCGTCCACGAGCGTCTGCACGCCCTTGCGGCGTTCCAGCCGTCCGGCGTACACCACGGTGGGTGCGGTGGGTGGCGTGGCAGCACTCTGCGCGGGCGCACCCAACTCGCGCAGTTGTTCGCTCGTGAACGGGTTCTCGATCACGCGCACCGGCGGCATGACGCCGCCCTCGCTGGAGAGGAACCCCTTGATGTGATCGCCCATCTGTGGGCACGGCGCAATGAGCGCGTCGGCGTGGCGCAGGCTCCATGCCTCCATGTGCTCCACGGTCGCTCGCTCCAAGTCAATCCAATCGTCGTGGTTGAGGGTGCGGATGTGCCGCACCGTCATGTGGAGGCGCACCGTGATCACCGCGCCCTCGAACTGTCCCAGCGTCCGCCGGCCGCGAAGCGTGAAGTACGCCTCGCCCAGGAAGTCCGGGAACTCGATGCAGTCAAAGCGGTGCCGCTCGTGCAGACGCAGAAGCGCCCGGTACGCGGCGTAGGAATACCGCTGGGGCTCCGCAGAGAACGCGGGGAGCCGGACCCACTCATCGGCCATGTCCACGGCGTGGAAGGTCACGCCCCGGCGCAGTGCTTGGGCCTTCTCGATATCAGCCGCGTCGGCAAAGAGGACGTGCACCTCGTGCCCCTGGGCCGCGAGCGCCTGCGCCATGAGCGAGGCGTACGTGCCCGCGCCCCAGCCCTGGAAGGGCGCGAACTCGCGTGATGCAAGGCAGATGCGCATCGAACAGTGGTCCCCGGGCGGGGCTCACGACTCGTGTGCCGCCGCGCCGCTCGTAGAGTACGTCGATGAGCGGTCCACCATCATCTTCCGAGCGTACACCGAACATTGCTGCGCGGCCGGGCCGCGAGCGCGCGGGGGTGCGTTGGTCCATCGTTCTGTGCGCGTTGGTGTGGGTGGCGTCGTGCTGGTTCCTGCGCGGGGACCTGGGCCGGTGGAACGACGATTACTTCTTCCACTGGATTGATCCTGCGAGCGGCGCGTGGCTGGACTCGTGGGAGGTGCGCACCACGCCGTTCTTCCCGCCCGAAACGGGCGTTCCCGCGTGGCGGCCGCTGTTCTTTACGCTGGGCCCCGCGCTCAACACGGCGCTGTGGGCGTGGCCCGCGGCGATGCACACGTGCCAGGCGCTCATGCACCTTTGCATGGTGTGCGCCCTGTGCTGGCTTGCCGCGGAGCTTGGCCTTTCGCGCAGAGCGCGGGTGGTGGTCGCGCTGATCGCGATCCCGTGCGCACCCGCCTTCGAGACCGTGTTCTGGACGATGGCGTGGCCGACCACGTTCGCGATGGTGCTGGTGTTCCTGACCGGCGCGGCGCTCGCACGCGCGGTCCGGCGGGACAACCTCCGGTGGGGCGCGCTCGCCGTGCTCTTCGCCCTGCCGGTGCCGCTGCTGAACGAGCAGCCCGCCGCGGCGTTCTTCGCGTTGCCGTTCCTTGTGCTCGCCGTGCGGCCGGCCAGCATGTCGGTCCGGCTCGCGCTGGTGCGGCACGGGTGGGTGGTCGCGGTCATCGGCGCGTGGTGCGTTCTGTACGCCGCGCGCCTGGTGCTGCACGAGACACCGGCAGGCACGGTCGGCGCGTCTGGCATGATCGTGCACGCCGACGCTGTTCCGCGCGTCACCGGTCGGCTGTTGAGCGAATTTTGGAAGGACTTCGCGGAGTGGCGGTACATCCGTGGCGGTGCGAGGTCGCTGGGCTGGCAGGAGGTGCTTGCCCGACCGGTCTGGAGCGCGGCCATGCTGGCGGGCGCTGCGGCGTGCGCAGCGGTCGCGGGTCGGTGGCTGACGGCCCGCGGCGATGATGAGAACCCGGACGGGCAGAGCGGACGGCGCGCAGCGTGGGTGGGCGTGATCGCCCTCGCGATGACCGTGGGCGCGATGGTGCCGCTGGCCGCGGTGGATTCTCCGCTACGGCCAAGGATGCTGCTCTGTTCCTGGTGCGCGTTCGCCCTCTTCGTGGGCGCGTGCGTGGACTGGGCCCGCGCGAGGATCGTGGCCAAAGGGTGGCGGCTCGCGCCCGCGGCGTGGGCGGGCTGTGCCCTCCTCGCGGCGTTCGTCGCGTCGTGCTCACTCTCGATGATCGGGGTGCAGCGCGCGTACCGCGAGCGCTGGCTGCTGGACGAGCGGATCGGCGCGAACTTCCGTACGGCGATGCCCGACCCACCGCCGGGCACCGTGTTCTTCATGCTCGATGTCCAGGACCGGTCGCTCCGCACGGGCAACCGGCACATGGACCGTCACTTCTTCGGCGCGCTCGCGTGCAGCTGGTCATACCCCACGTTCCTGAAGTTCGTGTACCAGCGGGCGGACATCGAGTGCCAGACGTACCAAGAGGGCTGGGCGCACCTCTCCTGGGCGGACGAGCACGCCTACGTGCCCGTGCTGCCGATGCTCCATGGCGCACCCGTGGAGCCCCTGCCGCCGGACTGCCCGCCAATGAAGCCGCTGCAGGTGGGGGTGGCCTGGGACAAGTCCGTGTTCATCGACATCGCCGGGGACGGCGGCCTCACCCTCGTGGAAGAGATCGAGGTGCGCCTGCCGAACGGGAAGGTGCTGCGTGTGACGCCGCCGCGGGGAGAACTCTGGAAAGGCGCGCGCGTGCCGCGGCGGGTGCTGCATGTGACGTACTGACACGGGCTGCCGCTGCTGGTGCGGGGCTACTGCACGCTGCCGACGAGCGCGGCGTTGGTGGGAAAGCGTTGGAGCGCGCCCAGGAGCTGCTCCACCTGCTGGTGGGGCGGCATGGCGAGCAGGCGTCGGCGCAGCGCCGTCATGGTCTTGACTTCGGCATCGCTGAGCAGCAGGTGCTCCTTGCGCGTGCCCGATTCGGCGAGGTTCATGGCGGGGTACAGGCGGCGCTCGCTGACCTTGCGGTCCAGGATGAGTTCCATGTTGCCGCTGCCCTTGAACTCCTCGAAGATCACCTGGTCGGCCTGGCTGCCGGTATCGACCAGGCACGACGCGATGATGGTGAGGCTGCCCGCTTCCTCGGTGTTGCGGGCGGAGCCGAACAACTGACGCGGCACCTCCAGCGCGCGGCTGTCAAGGCCGCCGCTGAGCGTGCGGCCGCTGTTGGCGTGCCGGCGCGACTGGTTGAACGCGCGCCCGACGCGCGTGAGCGAGTCCATGAGCACAACGACGTGCTTGCCGGCGCGGACCATCTCGCGGCAGCGCGAGATGGTTGAGGTCGCGACCTCGATGTGCTTCTCGACGCCGTGGTCGTTGGACGAGGCGAGCACACGGGCGCGGACGGGGGCGGGCACAGGCGGCGTGCCGGGTGCGCTGGCGTCGCCGCCGGTGGAACGGTTGAGCTCCTCCGTGCCGCGCGCGAGCATCTCCCGCGCCATCGCCTCGCTCTGGGGCGCGGTAAACGTGCGGCGGAAGTCGGTCACTTCTTCGGGGCGCTCGTCCACCAGCAGTACCACCACTTCGATGTCGGTGTGGTTGCGGAGGAGCGCGGTCGCGATGTCCTTGAGCAGCGTCGTCTTGCCGGCCTTGGGCGGGCTCACGATCAGGGCGCGCTGGCCGCGTCCGATCGGGCAGAAGAGATCAATCAGTCGGCACGATGCCGGGCAGCCCGGATACTCGAGCGTCAACCGCGGCTGCGGATCAATCGACGTCAGGTCTTCAAACGGCTTCGCCTGCGCGGGGAGCGTCATCGGCTTGCCGTCCACGTCGTAGACCTTCGCCACCGGCCGCTGATACCCGCCCCCGCCACCCCCACCGCCGTTTGCGCCAGCATTCCCGCCACCGCCGCCACTCCCGCCAGGCCCATTCTGATATGGGCCTTGCTGTGCGGGCCGAGCGACCGCGGTACCGCCGTGAGAACCCTGGTCGTAGCCGCCCTGGCCACCACCACCGCCGTCGCCCCCACCGCCGCGACGACCGCGCCGTCTTCGCTTACGAAAGCCGCCGCCCTGCCCGCCGCCCTGATTGCCGTAGCCATACCCCGACCTGTCCATGCCGTACTCCTGCTCCGGGCGCGCGGCCCGGGAGTGCGCGTTGGTCCGCACGCGCTCGGATGTCGAAAGCCCCGAGAGTCCCACGAATACCAGCGCCAATGGCCCCGCAAGCGCACGAAGTGCGTGAACCCGCAACACCCCACCCGTCCTGACATGGACGGGGGTCATACGAGCCTGTTGATTGTGGTTCGCCGGCGAGGCCCATCAAAGAAGGCCACAGTCACCGGGGAGGCGCTCTAGCGTACCACACTTCGGCGTTTGTGCCAACTCCGGCCACCAAACGTTCGATAAATAGGTGGTTCGATAAAACCGGCAGACCGGGCCCGCCCGACCGCCCAACAATCACGCTTTCCCCGCTCCGTCACCCTTTCCCGTGGCTCCGCCCGTGCCCGCCAAGAAGCCGACTTCAACCCCGACGCCCAAGACGACCCCGACGCCACCGGTCGCTCAGCACCCCCGCGCTGAAGACGCCCAACTGGTCTTCAAAGGGTTGCCCGTCGCGGATGGTGTCATCATCGGGCGCGTCATGGTGGTGGACGATGACGGCGTGCGCGTCGCCAAGCGCCCCATCCAGGCGGGCACCGCCGCCGCCGAGATCACACGCCTCGACAATGCGGTCACCGCGGCCATCGCCGAACTCATCGAGACGCAGGTCCGCGCTGAGAAGGAGATGGGGAAGGAGACCGCCAAGATCTTCCAGGTGCATCAGTTGATGCTCAAGGACGCGGGGCTCATCAAGCCCATGCGGGCACAGATCGAGAAGGACCTGGTGAGCGCCGAATACGCGGCGCACACTGTGCTGGCGGGGCTCGCGGCCCGGTTCCGGTCCATGGGCGACAGCGCGTTCGCCACCAAGGTCAACGACATCGACGACCTGGACCACCGGCTGCACAAGCACCTTGCCGGCGAGCAGCGCGGGCGGCTCAAGTCCGCGCCCGCAGGCACCGTCGTCGTCGCCCGGGACCTCACTCCCTCGCAGGCGGCGGGCTTTGACCGCTCGCGGATCGTGGGATTTGTTACGGACCTGGGCGGCAGCACCAGCCACACGGCGATCATCGCCAAGGCCCTGGAAATCCCGGCGGTGGTGGGCGTGCAGACGCTCCTCAAGACCGCGACCGACGGCCAGCAGATCATCGTCGACGGCGAGATCGGCACCGTCATCCTGAACCCCACGCCGCAAACGCTGGAGGAGTACCAGCGGACCATCCTGCAGCGGCGGGTGTACCGCGTGAGTGCGTCCGAACTGGCAGGCCTGCCGGCGGTGACAGTTGATGGCGTGCGGATCGGCGTCGTGGGGAACATCGAACTGCCCGAGGAGGTCGAGAAGGTCTCCGCCATGGGTGGCGAGGGCGTGGGGCTGTACCGCACGGAGTACCTGTGGCTCACCAGCGGTGTCGAGCCCACCGAAGAAACGCACTACAAGGCGTACAAGAAGTGCGTCCAACTGTCTGCTGGAAAAGAGCTTGTGATCCGGACGTTTGACCTGGGCGCGGACAAAGTGACCCAGGCACGCGAAGAGGTGCCGGAGCGCAACCCCTTCCTGGGGAATCGCAGCATCCGCTACTGCCTGCGCAACCAGCCGATGTTCAAGACGCAGCTCCGGGCCATCCTGCGGGCCAGCGCCCTGGGGACTATCAAGATCATGTTCCCCCTGATTTCCAGCGTGGGGGAGCTCCGACAGGCCAAGTTTGTCGTTCACGACGTCATGGAGGAACTCGAGGAGGAACGCATCAAGTTTGACCGGTCCATCAAGATCGGCATGATGGTGGAGGTGCCCAGTGCCGCGCTGCTGGCCGACACGTTCGCACGCGAAGTCGACTTTTTCAGCATCGGCACCAACGACCTGGTGCAGTACACCCTGGCGGTGGACCGCATCAACGAACGGGTGGCATACCTCTATCAGCACACCCATCCGGCGGTCATCAAGCTGATCCGGGACGTGGCCCGGGCGGGGCGGCGGCGGGAAATCCCGGTTTCATGCTGCGGCGAGGCCGCCGGGGAGCCGGAATACGCGATGTTGCTGCTGGGTCTGGGGCTGCGTACGCTCTCCGTGACCAGTTCGGCGATTCCTGCGCTGAAAAGGTTCATCCGTAGTTTGTCGATACAAGAGTGCGAGCGCGTGGCCCGACAGGCCCTGTCGCTTGATTCCGACGGTGCGATCACCACATTGCTGCGTGACCGCGCCCGAAAGATCGTCCCCGAAGCGTTCAGCGGGCGTACCGCCGAATAGCCACGGGAAGTAGGCAAGCGGCTTGGTGGAGATGCCCCCTCGAAGAGAGGGTCGCGTCTCCCGAGCCGGAAAGACAACCCGACGTCCCGACGTGCCCCCCGCAAACAGAAAGACCGCGGACGGCAGGCATGGAAGGGCGGCGGGTGGGGGTCGGCGGTCGGTCGGCATTGAGCCCGACCGGCGCGTCCGGATGCGTCCGTGAGCGCGACATGTGTCGTGCTCCGCTCGTGCCGGGCAAGGGCCGACGAATGGGCCGGTGGGCGCGTTGCCCGGTTCCGTCCCGCACGAGGCCCGCTCCCACCGGGCGCTTTCCGACTCACATCCACGCTTGCGTTTGACCGGTGCGTTTGAGGCGGCCCGCTGTCGCGTTGGCCCCTCCCGCACCCACAATCTACGCCGCCGCGCGATGGAACATCCCCGCGCCGCGGCCGGGAGTTTTTTCAATGGCAGAAGCCAAGCCCAGTCGTACGAGCAGCGCGAGCAAGAGCAGCGCGGCCAAGTCCCCGCACTCGCAGATGCTCATCAACTATGTCCCCGGCGAGGAGTGCCGCGTCGCGATCGTCGAGGACGGCAAGCTCGAGGAGCTCCACACGGAGCGCTTCAGCGCCGCCAGCAACGTCGGCAACATCTACGTCGGCAAGGTCATGAACGTGGAGCCGGCCATCCAGGCCGCGTTCGTGGACTTTGGCATGGGGGAGAACGGGTTCCTCCACGTCACCGACCTGCACCCCCGCTACTTCCCCGGCGAGGAGGAGGACGCGACCGAGCGCGTGGGCATCAAGACCCCGCGGCGCGAGCGCCCGCCGATCCAGGCCGCGCTGCGGCGTGGTGACGAGATCATCGTGCAGGTGCTGAAGGAAGGCGTGGGTACCAAGGGCCCGACGCTCACCAGCTATCTCAGCATTCCGGGGCGCTTCCTTGTCATGATGCCCTTCATGGACAAGGTGGGCGTTTCCCGCAAGGTGGAGGATGAGGAAGAGCGCCGCAAGATGCGCGAGATCCTCGACCAGCTTGAACTCCCCGACGGGTTCGGCTTCATCCTGCGCACGGCGGGCATGAGCCGCACGAAGGTCGAGCTCAAGCGGGACCTTGCGTACCTGCAGCGCCTGTGGAAGGACATGGACAAGCGCCTCAAGACGGGCGGCAAGCCGCGCCTGCTCTACAGCGAGAGCGACCTGCTCGTCCGCGCCCTGCGCGATATCCTCTCCAACGACATCGACGAGGTGCTCATCGACAACGAGGCGGCACTGAGGCGCGCCGCCCGGTTCCTGAAGATCGTCGCCCCGCGCACGAGCACCAAGCTCCTGCACTTCCAGGAGAAGGCCCCGCTCTTCCACGCCTTCGGCATTGAGCAGCAGATCGCGCTCATCCACGCGCGGGAGGTGCCGCTTGCCAGCGGCGGACGGCTGGTCATCGACCAGACCGAGGCCCTCGTCGCCATCGACGTGAACAGCGGCAAGAGCCGCGACTCCCGCAACAGCGAGGACAACGCCTACCAGACCAACCTGGAGGCGGTGGACGAGATCTGCCGGCAGCTGCGCCTGCGCGACATGGGCGGCATCGTCATCAACGACCTGATCGACATGCGGCATGCCAGCCACAGGAAGGACATCCAGAAGCGCTTCGAGGAACGGCTGAAGCGCGACCGCGCCAAGACCACCGTGCTGGCCATCTCCGAGTTCGGCATTCTCGAGATGACCCGCCAGCGCATGCGGCCCAGCCACGAGAGCGTGCACTTCACCGACTGCCCGACCTGCCGCGGGCGAGGCATGCTCCAGAAGCCCGACAGCGTCGCGGCCGATGCGCTCCGCGACCTCGCGGCGATCCTCGACGTTGAGAAGGTTGCGAAGGTGGAAATGGTCGTGGCTCCGCGTGTCGCGGGCGACCTGCTCAGCGCCAAGCGCCAGCTCCTCTCCCGCATTGAGCGCACGTATGGCAAGCACATCGACGTCCGCGTGAGCGAGACCGTGCAGGTGGACCGCGTGGGCTTCTACGCGTACGCCGGTGACGGCAGCGACATCGACCTCACCAACCTGCCCAAGCCCAAGAAGCCCACGAATCTCGTGGAGTGGGTGGACCCTGACGCCGGCGCGGACTGGTCGGTTGATGTGGATGAAGAGTTGAAGGCCGCGGCGGAGCCCGAAGAGGCGACCGACGCGGAAGAACTCGACGTTCACCCGATCGAGGTTGACTTGCCCGACGACGGGACGCCCATGGCGCCGCCCACCGACCCGGGCCGGCGTGGACGCCGTCGTCGTGGCCGTCGCGGCCGTGGTGGTGCGGCCGAGCCCGCGCCGCAACAGCAGCAGCCACCGGCGCGCGCGCCGCAGCCGCAGGCCCGGCGCGACGAACCCCGCCGCGATGACCGCGGTCCCCGTGGAAGTGGCGGGGGCGGGCGTGCGGGTGGAGGGAGCGGTGGAGGCCACCCGCGCGACCGGCACGCGCCGCAGCGCGGCGGGCACCGTGATTCCGGGCGCGGGCACGGGCGCCTTGCCGATGACTTAGATGAATGGGGCGAGCCGCCGGTGCGGGCCGTCACGCCCGACGGTGAACCGCTGCCACTGCCGGTGGAAGGTGGAGACATTCCCGATCAGGCGATGCCCGTGGCTCACACGGGCGGGCCGATGGAACCGCACGCGGACGCGCCGCTCGACGCCGAAGGCGGCGAAAACGGCGGCCCTGTGGAACTCGGGCCCGATGGCCAGCCGCGCAAGCGTCGCCGTCGCCGGCGCCGTCGCCGGGGCCGTGGTGGCCAGGGCGATGGGCCGGTGCAGGACCAGCAGGACCAGGTTCCCGGTGATCCGCAGGACCAGGTGCAACCGGGTGAACAGGGCGATGCGCCCATCGACGGCGACGATGCGCCGGACGCACCCCGCGCCCCGCGCCCCCGCGCTGCACCACGAAGTGCCCCCGCAACCAACGAGGGTGACGGTTCACTCGCGGACGGTGGCATGAACAACGCCGGTCCTGAAGGCGATGGACCGGACGGCCCAGATGATGGGCCAAGTGATGGGCTAAACGACGGATCCGAGGATGGCCCTGATGGTGGACTGGCCGGTGGCCCGGACACCGGTGAAGGTGGCGGCAAGCGCCGTCGTCGCCGGCGTCGGCGTCGCGGCCGCGGCGGGCGTGGTGGCGAGGGTGGTCCGCAGAGCGATGCCGCCCCGCAGGCCGACCGCGCCCCATCGCAGGCTCCCACCCCGCAGCAGAACTTCCGCCCGCCGCCGCTGCGTTCGAGCCCCGCGCCGGCGAGCGAACCCAAGCCCGCGCCGAAGCCGGTCCCGGCTCCGGCCCGAACAACGGCAACCCCTGCCCCCGCGCCAAAGTCGGCGCCGGTGCCGGTGCCGGGGATCAAGCCCCCGCCGCGTTCGCTGTACGGCACCACACGCCGGCGCGTGCCGCCAGGGCAGGTGCGTGGCGGCGGCGACGAATAACCACAATCAGCCGTGATACGGTGAGGGCCGGCGAACACTCGCCGGCCTTTTTTCGTTCTTGAATGCCCCGCATGACCACCAGGCGCGTCATCATCCTCGGCTCGACCGGATCCATCGGCACGCAGGCGGTGGAGGTGATTGAGCATGTGAATGCGATGGCGAGGGCCGGGAAGTCGCCGATCTCATTTGAAGTAGTCGGGCTTGCGGCGGGGAAGAACGCGACACTGCTGGCGGAGCAGGCGCGGCGTCTGGGCGTGAAACACGTCGGGCTTGCAAATGGCGAGAGCGATTCACTGCCGACATTTGATCTGCCCACGGGCTGCCGAGTACTGCGCGGTACGAACAGCGCCGAAGAATTGGTCCGTGCGGTTGAATGCGATATCGTGGTGGCTGCAATGGTCGGCATCGCCGGATTGCCTGCAACAGTGGCCGCGGTGCAGTGCGGTCGATTAATCGCGCTCGCGAACAAGGAGACGCTCGTTGCGGCAGGCGAGCTTGTGGTACCACGGATTCTCGCCGACCGCGAGAACTTCGGCGAAACACCGTACAGCCCTCTCATGCCGGTGGACAGCGAGCACGCCGCACTCTTCCAGTGTCTGAGCGAGTTCGAGTATGAACCCGTGTACGAAGCCGATGAGTCTGGTATCGACGAGGACTACTCGCACCACAATCTGCTCGCGACCTCGTATCGCTCAGCGCCACCCAGAGCGGCAGGGCTCAACCGAGTCCGCCGCGCCACCCTCACCGCCTCCGGCGGCCCTTTCCGCGAATGGACCATCGATCAACTTGAACGCGCAACGCCCGAGCAGGCCCTCAAACACCCGACGTGGAGCATGGGCGCGAAGGTCACCATCGATAGCGCCACGCTCATGAACAAGGCGCTCGAACTCATCGAGGCGCACTGGCTCTTTGGCCTGCCGGCGGACAAACTCGACGCGATCGTTCACCCGCAGAGTCTCGTCCACGCGATCGTCGAGTTCCTCGACGGCTCCAGCGTCGCGCAGCTCGCCGCGCCGGACATGAAGACGCCTATCCAGCGTGCCCTCACCTGGCCCTTCTGCCTGGAGGGCTGCTCGCGCCGCATCGACTGGGCGAGCCTCCGCTCGCTCGCCTTCGAGCCCGTCGATCACGCCCGCTTCCCCGCGGTCTCCCTCGCGTACCACGTCATGGAGCGTGGCGGCACCAGCGGCGCAATCCTCAACGCCGCGAACGAGGTCGCCGTGGAAGCTTTCCTCGCCGGCCGCACCGGCTTCCGCAGCATTACCCGTCACGTTGAGGCTGCGCTCGCGGATATCCCAACCCGCGAGGTCCGCACGCTCGCCGACGTGCTCGAAGCCGACGCAGCCGCCCGCGACTTCGTCCGCTCCCGCATCGAGAGGGGCGTGCGGTGATGGCCACCCCCACCCCGCCACCCCCGCCCCCGCCACGCCCACCGCACGCCGCACGCCCGGGCGCTCCCAAACCACCCGACCCCCGCGCAGCGCGCATCGAGCAGTTGCTCCGCGCCGAACAGTTCGATCAGGCCGCGGCCATCGCGCTGGACTGGGCGGCAAAGGCCCCGCGCGACGCCGATGCGATGCACTTCGCGTCTGTCACGCAGCACCGGGTGGGCGAGAACGACCGTGCGCTGCACTACGCCCAGCGCGCTGCGGGGCTTGAGCCCGCCAACGCGTACCGGCACCTGTCGCTGGCCCGCTGCTACTACCTCACGATGCAGCCGGAGAAGGCCCTCGCGAGCATGGCGCAGGCGTCACGTCTCGACCAGAACAACCTCACGATCCTGAGCGACTACGCCGTCATGCTCAGTGGCCAGCGTCGCTACACCGATGCGCTCCGCGTGACCGACGACGCCCTGCGCCGTCACCCCGGCGCGGGCGGCGTGCTCATCAACAAGGTGTCGCTCCTGGTCTCCACCGGGCGCTGCGAGGAGGCGTTCACGCTCGCCACGCAGCTCGCGGAAGCGCTGCCGCAGGACCTCAACAGCCGCAGCCTGCGCTGCCTGATCAGCAACTACCTGGACATGCCCGCGGTCGACGTCTTCCGCGCGCACCAGGAGTTTGGGCACGCGCTCGTTCGCACGCGCCGCCCCATCGTGCAGCGCACGCCCCGGGGCGGCCGCGCCACCACCCGCATCGGCATCGTCTCGGCGGACCTGCGGGCCCACTCCGTCGCGTTCTTTCTGGAGCCGCTGCTGGAGCACCTGGACCGCGCACGCTTCGAGGTCTTCGTGTACCACATCAACAAGCTCGAGGACGCGACGACGGAGCGCCTCAAGCGGCACGCCACGCGGTGGTGGCTGCGCAACAACGCAACGGGCGAGGAGATCGCCCGCGCGGTCGCCGCGGACGGGTGCGATGTGCTCCTCGATCTGGGCGGCCACACGCAGCCGCAGGGCGTGATCGCGGCGTCCATGAGCCCCGCGCCGGTGCAGGTCACGTGGCTGGGCTACCCCAACACCACGGGCGTGCGCGAAGTCGGGCACCGCATCGTGGACAGTGTGACGGACCCGTCACCCGCGGCCGATGCGCTGGCGACCGAATCGCTCGTGCGCCTGGACCCGTGCTTCCTCTGCTACCGCCCGCCCGAAGACGCGCCGGCGCTTGCGCCGCTGCCCGCGCCCGGGAGCCCCATCACCTTCGTTTCGTACAACAGCCTGCAGAAGATCACGCCGCGCGTGGCTCGCCTGTGGGCGCGCGTGCTGGGCGGAGTGCCCGGCTCGCGGCTGCTGCTCAAGATGACCAACTTGATCGAGGCCGACCTGCAGCGTGATGTGCGGGCGCGCCTGGTGTCATGGGGCCTCCCGGCTGATCGCACGCAGATCCTGCTGAGCGTGGAATCGCGGACGGACCACCTTGCGTCGTACGGCCGGGCCCACGTGGCGCTCGACACGTTCCCCTACCACGGCACGACCACCACGTGCGAGGCTCTGTGGATGGGCGTGCCGGTGGTGACGCTCGCCGGTGACCGCCACGCCGCGCGTGTGAGCGCCAGCCTGCTGACCGCGGTTGGCGCGCCGGAACTCATCGCACGCACCGAAGACACGTTTGTGGACACCGCCGTGGCACTCGCCGGCGATCGCGAGCGACTGACACGGTACCGAGCATCGCTCCGCGGCATGGTGCAGGCCAGCCCGCTGTGCGATGCGCCGGCGTTCGCCAGACGCTTCGAGGACGCGGTGCTCGCGCTCGTCGCCAAGGCGTCGTAATCACTGGAGTCTTTCATGCACGCACTGCAACAGGTTGGGCTAGTCGCACTCGGCGGCGCGGCGGGCAGCGTGCTGCGGTTCGGCCTCACGACGGGGGCCGTCGCGCTGGGCGCTCAGCCGCTTGTCGGCACGCTCGCGGCGAACATTGTGGGGTGCCTCGCCGGCGGTGTGCTGCTGGGTGCGGTCGCAGCGCTGCACACCGCCGACCACCCGTGGCGGCTGCTGCTCATCACCGGGCTCCTGGGCGGGCTCACGACGTTCTCCGCCTTCGGGCTTGAGACCGCCGCGCTCTTCCGGGACGCCAAGCCCGCGTGGGCGTGCGCGAACATCGCCGCCAACGTGGTGCTGGGGTTGGGCGCGGCGTGGGGCGGGTTCATGATCGGACGGGCGATGAACGCCGGCGCGTGAACTACTTCTTCTCGCCGTCGCGTTCCTGCTGCAGCACTTCGGTGCGTCCGACAAGGCGGTACGACCCCGCGCCATCGCCGTGGCGCTCCGCGATCTCCTGGAGCAGGCCCGTCGGGTCATCGTCCAGGAACTGGATGGTCTTGATGCGTGCGGGCCGTTTGCCCGACGCGTTGCTGGGGTTGATGGATTCCAGCGCGTCGAGCACCTCGCGGTTGTTGGTCTCCGCGTCAAACCCCACGGAGCGGTTGATGCTGCGCGTGAGCACAAACACGAGGTCCGGGCTATCCGCAAGGCCCGCCCGCAGCGCAGGGAGCACCTCGCTCTTGCCGCCCGGACGCACCCGGGGCAGCCAGTTGGCGAGCGCGACCTTCGCCTGGCGCGTGGCCTGCGTGATCGTGGGCGAACCGCTGCTGACGGCGAAGTACGACAGGTCCACGGTGGACGTGCCGACGGGCGTGCGGAAAATGATGACCTGGAACGACTGGTCCTCGTTCAGCCGCGCCACCGACCGCGTGAGCTCCTCCTTCACGAACTTCAGGCTGCTCGCCATGGGGCCCGAAGCATCGACCAGGTACACAATGCGCCGCGCGGGCGAAGCCTCAACCCCGGCGAACGACGCCCTGGGCTCGCGGCGGTTGGACTGCTCCGGGGGCTGCAGGAGCGATGACGGCGGCGAATCGCTGATCAGCGACCGCGTGGGCGGCGCATCGGGCACTTCCGGCGCGGGCGGTGTCGGCGCGCCGAACCGCTCGTCCACCTCTTGCGGCGCGGCGGCCGGTTGCTCGACCGTCGCGGGCGGCGCTTCGACCGCCGGCGCGGGTTCGGCCGCGGAGGGCTGATCGGGCGTGAACGAGAGCAGCGTTGCACCGGTGACGTCGGTCAGGCGGTCCGGGCGGGGGCCCCACTCAAACTGCATGCGCCACACCAGCATCACCGTCACCGCGCCGGCGTGCACGATGCACGACAGCGCGACCGCCCACGCCACAAACCGCTTGTGCCGCGCAAGCTCACCCGCGATAGTCCGGACCTCTGTCACGCGTTCCCTTTGGTCAGATCATCGGCTTGACGTTCGTCGGCGCTGGGGGAATGGGCGGGAAGAGCTTGCGGTCAAGCCCCAGGGCGCCCGAGCCCAGGAACGCCAGCGCCAACGCGCCCATCATGAGCGAGAACTGCCAGAACACCGTCTTCCACTGGTCCACCGCCAGCCAGTCCCGATCGGGGATGAACCCCAGCACCGTCGTCCCGGCCTGCACCGCCGGGCCCACCTCCGTCAGCCACATCGCGCCCAGCATCACGCCCGCGAGGCCCGCGGCGCTCGCGCGCGTCAGCAACCCCGCCAGCACAAACACACCCCCCACCACCTCCAGCACCGCCGCGCTCCACGCGAAGAACAGCGGCCATGTCCCCCGCCCAAAGCGATCCGGCCAGAGCTTGCCGGGCATGCTCGCATCGGCCCGCGGAGCAGGATGCGACGCCCGGTGCAGCATGAGCGCGAGCCCGTACACGCGCTTGACCTCAAAATCCTTGGGAAACTCCTGCGCGACGTAGCCCCTGGCGGCTTTGGCCGCAGGCGCGGTGGTGATCGACGCTGGAGCCGCCTGCTGGTTCGCGGCATCGCTCCCCACCGACTGCCCATCGGCCAGGACGGGCTGCGGCACAGGCACGTCCCGCGGCGGAGCCTGCGATGCGTCGGATCCCCCGCCACCCGGGACCGGGCCCGCCGCCGGCAATTCACCCGGCACAGGCGGGGTTGAAGTCGGAGGAACCGGAGCAAGGGCGGGTGTCTCACCGGGCAGGCGCTCCGCCGGCGCGGCGGGCTGCGCATTCTTCCTCGCGATATGCAGGCCCATGTTCGCCAGGATCGCCGCGGGCTCACCCGAGACCCGCATCTCGCCCTCCAGCTTCCCAAGGCCCGCCCAGACAAAGGTCACGCCGATGGCGATGCGGAGGAAGATGGGTGCGATGGATGAACCGGCTGGTCTTTGCATATGAACGTCCCGTGCCGGTGAATCCTAAGGGTGCCCGGGGTCGGCCGCCGCACGGGGCTTCTCGCACCAATACCCTGTGTCCCACGGCGGGCGTGGCGGAATTGGCAGACGCACGGGATTTAGGTTCCCGTGGCCGAAAGGCCGTGCAGGTTCAAGTCCTGTCGCCCGCATTGCGGTACCGGCGCGATCAAGAAAAAGGGCCCCCAGGCGCACGCCTGAGGGCCCTTGAATGCCCCGCTACTCCAATACTCCGGCACTTCTCCTCAGAAGCACGGCCCGCCGCTGAACACGCTCAGCAGCGCATCGATATCCGTGGTGTCCGGGTAGAGCCCGTCGTTATTGAAGTCGATGTCCCCGCACAGGCCCGTGCTGCACGGCCCACCGGAGAAGACGCTGAGGAAGTCGTCGATGTCAGCCGTGTCGGGGAAGAGCCCATCGTTGTTGAAGTCCGTGTCGTCGCACCCGGCGGTGCCGGCCTCCGTCACGGTGATGAGCCCGCTGCCGCGGCTCTGGTTCCAGCCACCCAGGCGGATGATGTAGCTCTGCCCGGCGACCGAGCTCCACGACACCTGCGTCTGGAAGCCGCAGAAGTCATCGTTGCACGCGAGCGTCGCACCGGCCGCGCCGGGGCAGGCCGCGTACACCGCGATCTTGTTGTCGTGCGTGCTGCCGCAGGTGCTCGCCGTCGCGGTTCCGGTCACGCCCGCGGTCCACGAGTACCAGATGTCCGGGCCGTACGTGTCATAGCCGAAGAAGAAGCACGAGGGCTCATTCAGCGGCGGGCTGCTGGTGGCGCTGCAGGTGGAGTATGCCTCCGCCACGCCCGTCGTCAGCGGGATCGCGCTCACGCAGACGTCGTTGGAGGGGTATGCGGGCCCGGTGATGTTGAGACGGAAGTCGCCCTGGCCGCCGCCATACCCGGTAACGCGCACGTAGTACGCCACACCCTGGCTGAGCGTGGTCTCGATGCGGGACAGGAAGCCGGTGCCGGCATCGTCGTCACACGCGATGGTGTTCGCCGCGGTGCCCGGGCAGGCGGAGTGCACGGAGATCACCGTGTCCGCCATCGGGATGGGTTCGGAGGGCGTGCCCTCGGTGTCCAGCACGTACGTGCCGGTGCAGGTGGGCACGAAGCGGTACCAGACGTCCAGGCCCGTCGTCGCGGAGGAGCCCCCGCACGTGGTCTGCCCGTCGTTGGTCGCGGCGATGTTGGAGCCCGTTGTCAGGCCCGTGGTCACCGTGATGGCGCTCGCGCACGCGTTGTTGGCTGGCACGGGCGGGGCCACAAGCTGGCCGGAGAATGTGTAGGTGTTGCGCGTGTCGTTGAAGAGGTAGACCCGGACGAAGACCGTGTCCGCGAAGCCGTTGGGGTTCTGGTACGAGAACGTCTCGGTCCCCGTCACACCGGTGGAGGACCGCAGCAGGGTGCCCCCGCACGTGTCGTACATCAGCATGTCGATATCGCCCCACGCATGGGTGAACGTCGCCGTCACGTTGAGCGTGTAGTACGCCGGGATGCTGATCTGGTACCAATCCTCGTCCACGCTCTTCACGATCCGGCCGAAAGACGTCAGCGTGCCCGGCGCGGGCGGCGAGAACACGCTCGGCGCCGCGCACGAATCGTTCTCCTCGCGCGCATCGTCGCTGCCGGCGTTGAGCAGGCCGGAAATGTTGGGGTACGTCGTCTCAAACCGCCCGTAGTGGAACCGCCGCTCGCTCTGCGCCCCGCACGAAGCATTGCCGCACGAGAGCGACCCACGCACGCGGTGCGCGCTGTCGAACAGCGGCGAGCCCGACGAGCCGCCCTCCGTCACGCCGCTGGCGAATGTCCCCGTGACGCGCGACGTGATCCCCGTCACCGCGCACGTGTTCGCGAACGTGCTCGTTGTCCCCTGGCTCCACCGCTTGTACGTCCCGCCCGGGTGGTGGATGCCCGTCGCCTGCAGCCCGTTGCCGAAGGCGTTGGCGTCCCACCCCTCCCACCACAGGTTGCGGGCAATGGTGCCCTCGATCATCAGGAACGTGAAGTCGCTCGGCACGCCCGTCGCCAGCAGCGTCGCGTCGTTGACCGCCGCGGGCAGCGCGGGCGCCGCGGCGTTGCACGTCGTCGTCTGGAACCGCCAGTACGTCTCGAGCGTGTCCGCCACGGCCTGGGTGTTGAAGCAGTGCGCCGCCGTCAGGAAGTAAGGCGTCCAGTCGCTCGCCAGCGTGTTGAGCAGCGAGCCCGAGCACACAAAGCCGCCGCCGTCCACGAAGTACATCCGCGCCACGCCCAGCGCGTCGTTGGCCCACCCCGCCTGGCACGTCACGTCGATATGGCAGCCGAGTTCTTCAGACACCGGCCCCGCGCGGCCCGTGAGCGGGTCGCGGTACAGGTGCTGCACCTGGTCCACCCACAGCATCGGGTTGGCCGGGTTCACCTGCACGTGCGCGGGCACAAACACCTCGATGCGTGCACGGTCGCCGTAGGACGTTGGCGCCCAGAACTCGCCGCCGTGCTTGCCCGTGCCGCTCATGGGCCACGGCGCGTTCTCGGGGTGCAGCGGCGAATAGACCGTTGCTTCCACGCCCTCGGGCAGGTTCATGCCCTGGATGTGCAGCCGCACGCCGTAGGCGTTGGGCGACACCACATCGAGCACCCACAGCATCCCGCCGCCCGCAACGTTGATCCACTGCCCGGCGCGCCAGTCAAAGGCCAATTCCCGCGGCACGCTGATGCGGAACCTGCCGCCCCAGTCGTTGACCGAGTCTTCCGCCACCGCGAGGTCGTTGTTGAACGGCGCGAGCGTTACCGCCGGCACATTCACCAGCCGCACGCCCAGCAGCGACGACAGCGGCGCACGCCCCGGCTTCTCCGCCACGGCCGGCGCGCCGCGCAGGCCGTCCGCAAACGGTTCCACCTGTCCGGCCGCCGGAAGGCAGCACCCCACCGCTGCAAGCACAAATGCCGCACACGACGCACGAGTCTTCATATGTGGTTCTCCCTCTGTCACGAGTACCCGCCCGGGGCGAGCACCCCGGGCGACCAGAGACTACTCGAAACTGAGTGAAGACGCCAGCCCAAACCCCGGAAACCGGGGTTCTGCACAGGAACTCATGTTCGCAGCCCGTTCGCAATCACCCGGGCGGCATCAGGATCGCTCCCGGCTCATCGCTGCCCGGAATGGGTTGTGAAGCGGGATCGGGAACTGCCTTCAGCAGGCTCTCCAGCGTCGGCGTCAGTTCCTTCCCCTTGTTCTCCGCGATCTGGAAGACCCACGGGCTCACACGCGCGTTGATCTCATCCACCTTCGTGCGCATCGACGCGTCGTGGTCCGCCGGCAGCGGCGGTTCTGCCGCGCCGCGCGGGGTCGCCGCCGCGGGGTCGTACGCCACGCTCACCGTCGCCCAGTACTTGTCCTCCACCTTCGCGCAGCGCGTCGTGTACACCACGCCGTCAAAGGTCGTAAACGTGCCCGTCACCCCCCCACTCACATCCACCTCGCCCGCCTTCCGTACGTCCTCAAGCGTCCACAAGGCCAGCGTCTGCAGCACGCGCATGTGGATGTTGGGGTCCGCCAGTTCGCGGTTGGCCGGCATCTCCTGGAGCGTGTACGTCGCTTCGGCCGCGCTCGGGCGTTCGATGTGGATCACCTCACCCGCCGCGCCATCGGCGCCGGCCGGCTGC
The DNA here is from genome assembly GCA_036261855.1 of Phycisphaerales bacterium. Classification (GTDB taxonomy): domain Bacteria; phylum Planctomycetota; class Phycisphaerae; order Phycisphaerales; family UBA1924; genus BJHL01. Next base: position 42,502 of record DATAKA010000086.1, read on the forward strand.
TGCACCACCGCCTTCCAGAACCGCGCCGCGTCCAGGCTCAGCACATCGCGCTTCAGCCAGTCGGTCGTCTTGGTGGCAAGGTTGAACGTGCCCCTGATGAGGTACGACTGGGCCTGCCCGGCGGGCCGCACAAACGTGCCCGCCTTGTCCTGGTCCCAGTTGGCCGCGTCGAAGCGGTTGCCGATGATCACCTCGGCGATCGGCTTGCCCTGCGCATCGAAGATGCTCACAAGGTGCCCCTTGGCCTTCTCACCGGCCGGGTCCTCCACGCCGATCTTGTCGTAGAGGTCCGCCACCGCGGTCTTCTTCTCGACGACCTCCGCTTCCAGCACACCCCGCACCAGCTTGCGGACGTTGTCTTCGACCGCCGGGTACCCGCCGCTGGCCGCGACGCCCCACGTGTTTGTCGCGGCATCGCGCACGACTTCAACCTTCTCCGCGCCCCTGCTGATGACGACACGCGACGTGTCGGCGATGCGGGCCGCGGCCTCGGGGAACAGCTTTCCACCCGTCGCCGCGGCCTGCGGAGCAGGGGCGGACCGCTCCGCGATCATCCACGCCAGCGCGCCCAGCACCATCGCGCCGCCAGCGAGCATCACAAGCATCTTGGTCTTCATGGTCCGTCCTCGTCTCTGGTTCAGGCGGCCGCACGCCGCCGCTGCATCCCGCGCACCACCACGATCACCAGCGCCGCGACGATGAGCGCCGCGGGCATGAGCGCCGAGTTCAGCCAGAGCAGGAGCGTGCCCAGGCTGTCAATATCTTCGTTGAGCTTGTGCTGCACCTCGCGCTGAGTCTTGCGGGAATCCAGCAGCTTCTTCTGCAGGTCCTGCAGCTCCTTCTGCTGCTCGGGCGTGAGCACGAGCCCGCCCGACTGGTCGCCGCCGCGCTCGGTCTGCAACTGCGCAAGCCGCTGCTGCGTGCTCTGCATCTCGTTCTCGATACGCGCGAGCTCCTTGGCATACTGCTGCTGCGCGGTCTTCTCCATTTCCTGCACCTTCGTGAACGGGCGTGTCGCCTCCTTGCGGGCACGAACGGCGATCAGGTCCGTTGAACCGGCCATGTTGTCCACGCCCGCCAGCACCGTCTCGCCGTTGTCGGACATCTTTACCAAGGACTCCATCCCCGGGATGATCTGCCGGCGCTGCACCCACTGCGCATCAGTGATGATGTCGGCATCGGCAAACACAAGCACATTGATGGAGCCCGTGCTCTCCTTCAGCACCCCGCCTTCCACCGTGATGTCCGTGCCGTCGGCGTTCTTGGGCAGTCCGTCCGCAAAGGCCGAGGCCACGCTGCCGCTCAGCCGTGCGGCGAGCGTGTACTTCTGCGTCCCGGGCACAAACTCGTTGAACATCTTGCGCGGGTCCGGCGGGAACTCGACGGCCTCCACCATCATCGTGGCGGCGCGTGCGGTCGACTCGATCAGTGGTGTCACGGTGGCACGCGGCCGGGTCTCCCCCTCCTTCTTCTCCAGCGTCCGGACAAAGCCGCTGGACGCGAGGGTCACCTTCTCCACCTGCCCCGTCACGGCGTCGTCCTTGTTCACGTTCTCTTTGCCGCACTCCAGCCACAGGATGTACGGCACCTGCTCCTGGCTGGCGCGCGTGAACACTCGGGCCGCGATGTCCTGGTCCGCAACGACCTGATCGCTCGGCACCTCCACGCCCCAGGTCGTCAGGAGCTTCTCCAGGCTGCTCGCGCGCCCGAGCGCCGTCGGGAACTGCTGCTCACCCTCGTCGGCCTCGCACAGCGGGTCCACAAAGAGCAAGAGCCGCCCGCCCCGCAGCACGTACTGATCGATCGCGAACTGCAGCGGCTCGGGCAGGTCCTTGGGATGGACCACCAGCAGCACATCGATGTCCTTGGGCACCTCGCTGATGGTGGTGTCGAGGCGCCGCACCTCGTACGCCGACTTCATTTCCTGCATCACGCGGTAGATCATCGTCGGCTCGGGCTGGCGCGTCCGAGGGTTCATCCGGTTGCCACCCTCGAGCTGCAGCGGGCTGATCCAGCCTACCACGCGCTTCCTGGGGTTCGCCAGGCTCGTGATCATCCGGGAGATGTCGTACTCCAGGAAACGCTCGCGCCCGGGCTCAAAGAACGCGATCGTCTCCCGCGTGTCGATGCTGTTGGTGCCCGAGAGGCCCAGGTAGAACTTCTGGCCGTTGCCCAGCGGCGCACCGGCCACGCCGCTCTCCATCGCGCGGTCCTCGGCCTCCGAGAACGGCTCGGGGTCCACCACCGTCAGCGTGATCTTGCCGCCCGACGCACGCTTGTACTCCTCCAGCAACTCCCGCACGCGCTGGGCGTAGCTCTGCAGCCCCGCCTGCCCCTGCGCCACCTTCGCCGAGTAGTAGAACGTCAGGCTGATGGGCTCCGCCGGGCTCTTCGCGATGTTCCGCGAGCCCTGCGTGAGCGTGTACGCCCTGTCCTCCGTCGCGTCGATCCGCGCCCCGCGCAGCCCGAACCCGGCGATGACGTTGATCGCCAGCACGGCCACGACCACGAGCAGGATCCCGATCCACAACCCAAACTTGCGAAGCATGGTCTGTTCCTGTTCTTCCTAATGCCCGATGCCTAGTGCCCGGTGCCTGTCCTCACGCCTTCTTCCCCTCCAGCACCATCACCGTCATCAGCAGACACCCGCCCATCAGAGAAACGAAGTACAGCACGTCCCTCGCATCAATCACGCCGCGCGAAATGCTGTCGAACCGCGTCAGGAAACTCATACCGGTGACGCCGTCCACCAGCCATGCCGGCGCAAAGTCCTTGATGAAGTCCACCACCGGCGGCAGCCCCGCCAGCATCAGCACCAGGCACGCCACCACGCTCAGGATGAACGCGATCACCTGGCTCTTGGTCGCGGCCGACATCACGCTGCCCACCGCCAGGAACGAACCCGCCAGGAGGAAGCTCCCGATGTAGCCGGTGAGGATCGCCCCCTGGTCGGGCTCGCCGAGGAAGTTCACCGTCATCCACAGCGGGAACGTGAGCGCGAGGGCCAGGCCCGCGAACAGCCACGCCGCGATGAACTTGCCCACCACCGCCCCCCACGGCGTGATCGGCAGCGTCAGGAGCAACTCCATCGTCCCGCTCCGCCGCTCCTCCGCCCACAACCGCATCGAGACGGCGGGGATGAGGAACAGGTAGAGCCAGGGGTGAAAGTCAAAGAACGGTCGCAGGTCCGCCTGCTGCCGCTGGAAGAACCCGCCCAGCTTGAACGTGAACACCCCCGACAACACCAGGAAGATCACGATGAACACCAGCGCGACGGGTGTCGCGAAGTAGCCGGTGAACTCGCGCTTGAGGACTGCTTTCCAACCGTGCATAGTGCGCTCCAGATCAAACGAACTGCCAGACTTGAGACGGTGAAGAGTGAGACGGTGAAACGATGAGCGGATCAACCCTATCACTTCTTCTCGACTATCAGCCAACGCTCCGCATTGTTGATCATGCCGACGATTGTCTTGAGCACCGCCTCATACTCTTTGAACAACTCAACCCCCTTGTCTCTCTTCATGTACCCGCACTCAACGCTGAAGCTCACCCACTCCTGCGTCTCGGCCGCCTCCGTTTCAGCGTCGGACAGTTTC
>DATAKA010000100.1:0-86479 GCA_036261855.1 Phycisphaerales bacterium
AAACCCCGGTGGATGCGTGATGATTGAGCCACGTAAGAACCGTCGTCCTAAGCCGGACGATGGGCGAGCGGGGAGGCCCGAAAGGGTTGAACTGCTCGTTGACCGACAACTTCATGGCCAGCAATGGCTGTGCGGTTGGCAACATGGTCTGCTTCTTTGACATACCTCCGCCGAGTGGCAACACAGAGCGGAACCAAGGAAAATCAATTGAAGAGTTTGATCATGGCTCAGATTGAACGCTGGCGGCATGGCTAAAACATGCAAGTCGCACGTGCCCGCAAGGGTAAGTGGCGAAAGGGTTAGTAATACGATCGAACGTACCCCGAGGTGGTGGATAGTCGCGGGAAACTGCGGGTAATACACCATGATCTCCCCGGAGCAAAGCTTTGGCGCCTTGGGAGCGGCGATCGTCCTATCAGCTAGTTGGCGGGGTAAAAGCCCACCAAGGCGAAGACGGGTAGCGGGTGTGAGAGCACGATCCGCAACATCGGAACTGAGACACTGTCCGGACTCCTACGGGAGGCTGCAGTAACGAATCTTCCGCAATGGGCGCAAGCCTGACGGAGCAATGCCGCGTGTAGGATGAAGCGTCTCTGACGTGTAAACTACTGTCAGGGGTTGGAAACAATGATCGACCCCAAAGGAAGTGGCGACTAACTCTGTGCCAGCAGTCGCGGTAATACAGAGGCCACAAGCGTTAGTCGGAATCACTGGGCTTAAAGGGTGCGTAGGCGGGTCTGCAAGCGTCTTGTGAAATACCTCAGCTCAACTGAGGAACAGCAGGGCGAACTGCGGATCTTGAGGCATGTAGGGGCTGCGAGAACAGTAGGTGGAGCGGTGAAATGCGTAGATATCTACTGGAATGCCGATGGTGAAGACGCGCAGCTGGGCATGTCCTGACGCTGAGGCACGAAAGCGTGGGGAGCAAACAGGATTAGATACCCTGGTAGTCCACGCCGTAAACGATGTATGCTGGACCGGTGCGGTTTTGACGCCGTATCGGTCGTAGGAAAACCGTTAAGCATACCGCCTGGGGAGTACGGTCGCAAGGCTAAAACTCAAATGAATTGACGGGGGCTCACACAAGCGGTGGTGCATGTTGCTTAATTCGAGGCAACGCGAAGAACCTTACCTGGGTTTGACATGCTGGTATTAACTCTATGAAAGTAGAGCCACAGTCGCAAGACCGGAACCAGCACAGGTGCTGCATGGCTGTCGTCAGCTCGTGCTGTGAAGTGTCAGGTTAAGTCCTTTAACGAGCGCAACCCCTGTCGTTAGTTGCCCGCGCAAGCGGTACTCTAGCGAGACTGCCGGTGTCAAACCGGAGGAAGGTGGGGATGACGTCAAGTCCTCATGGCCCTTACATCCAGGGTTGCAAACGTGCAACAATGGCGTATACAAAGCGATGCGAGACCGCGAGGTGGAGCAAATCGCAAAAAGTACGCCCCAGTTCGGATTGCAGGCTGCAACTCGCCTGCATGAAGCCGGAATCGCTAGTAATCGGAGATCAGCTACGCTCCGGTGAATGTGTTCCTGAGCCTTGTACACACCGCCCGTCACGTCATGGGAGCCCGGAGTGCCCGAAGTCGCCATGTTTCAGTGGTGCCTACGGCAAGACGGGTGACTGGGACGAAGTCGTAACAAGGTAGCCGTAGGAGAACCTGCGGCTGGATCACCTCCTTTCTAAGGGATTTCCTTAGACCGGTTTGGTCATCGACAATAAGTCGTTGACCGAGGGGGCAACCCCTCGCCGGTATCAGGTCAACGCACTCTTGTCCGTTCGCAAGAACGGATACCGACGCGGCAACGCGTCGTCAAGCGGCACCCAATTGTTCTCTCTTTGACCCTCGCCACGCGAGGACAAAACCACCGACCCGCAAGGTCGGTGGTTGTGTTTTTGCGCGGTCTGTTCACCTATCGCCCGGTCGCCCACCCGTGCAGGGTGGCCAAAGGCTGGGATTTCACACCGCTGGCACGCGACTGTCGCCCCCACTCATAGTCCCAGTAAATTCCCCTGCAGCGTCGCCCGATCGATTGAACTCCGGCCAATGTAGTCCGGAAGTATGCCGGTCAGACCGCGCTCCGGAGGTGCCTGTTGCAGCTTCGTAAGAAGATCATCCTGCTGCTCGTGGCCGTCACCGTGATCTCCGTGATCGGCAACTACACGATCCAGCGCGTGGCGATGGACCCGTCGTTCCGACGCCTGGAACACGACCACGCCATTGAGAATTGGGAACGCTGCCGGAACGCCATCACGCGCGACCAGGAGGCGTTGTCGCTGCTGTGCTTTGACTGGGCCTCGTGGGACCACTCCTACGAGTTTGTCCTGGGAAAGAACCCGGGCTTCTACGACGAGAACCTGAAGAACCCGGAGTGGTTCGTGGACCAGTCGATTGATGTCCTGTACTTCGTGCGGCCCGATGGCGAGGTCTTCTGGAGTCACGTCGCGGCGGATGAGTCCGGTGAGCCTACCCGGCTCTCATGGCTGCCGTGCGATCGCCTTGCGGTGGATCACCCGTTGCTGAAGGTGGAGCCGGACAAGGAGAGCAATGTCACCGGCCTGATGCGGACCGAACTGGGCATCGTGATGCTCGCCGCACGCCCGATTCTGACCAGCAACAACGAGGGGCCGCTGGCAGGCGTGCTGATCTTCGGGCGCCGGCTCGATGAGGAATCGATCACCGCGATCCGCGAACGCACCAGCGTGGACTTTTCGGTGCTGGACGCCGACGGACCGGGGCTTTCGCCGCAGGACGCGGCCGCGAAGGCGAGCAGCGAGCCCATGGAGGAGCTCGTCGATTCGTCGCGGCTGGCGGTGCGCGGCACGCTCATGGACTTGGCGGGTGTTCCGGCGGTGCTCTTGAAGACCTCTGGCGACCGGCGGATCTCGCAGGAGGGCCGCGATGCGCTCCAGTTCGCCACAGTGTCGATCGTGGGGGCGGGGCTCATGACGCTGGTGGTGCTGCACGCCGCCCTGCGGCGGCTGGTGGTGAACCCGCTGGGCACCCTGACGCGCCACGCCGCGAGCGTGGGCAACACCGGTCGGGCGATAGACAAGGTGGATCTCTCACGCGGCGATGAGATCGGAACGCTGGCGCGGGCGTACCAGCAGATGCTGGACCAGCTCGAGGAGTACCGGATCAACTCGGTGACGATGTCTCGGCAGGCCGGGAAGGCCGAAGTCTCGGCGGGCGTGCTGCACAACGTGGGCAATGCGCTGACCAACGTCGGCGTGCTGGCGGAAACGCTCTCCACCCGGCTCGCCAAGTCCCGCGTGCCGGCACTGGCGAAGATCTCCAGCCTGCTGCAGGAGAACCGGGGCGATCTGCCCGCGTTCTTTGCGCCTGGCCGCCAGGGCGAGCAGGTGGTGGAGTACATCGGGCAGCTTTCCGCGCACCTCGGGCAGGAGTCGGCCGCGGCGCAGCAGGACATCGCGGGGCTGCGCGACGGGCTGCAGCACATCCGCCAGATCGTGGCGTCGCACCAGAACATCGCGTCGTCCGCGGGCGTGGTCGAAGACCTGGACGTGCGGGAGGAGGTCCGTCGTTCGCTGGCGCTGGTTGAGGAGTCCATGCGTCGGCACGGGATCGAGGTGCGCGTGGAGGGTCCGGCGGGGTGCATCGCCGCGTGCGACCGTTCGAAGTTGTCGCAGGTGCTCGTGAACCTCCTGACGAACGCGAAGCAGTCGCTGGTGGCGGCGGCGACGCCGGGCGCGACGATCGTGCTGCGGGTGGCGGTGCGCGCGGACGGGGGTGCGGTGATCGACGTGTACGACAACGGTCCGGGCGTTGCGGTGGAGCACCGTGACCTGCTGTACACCAAGGGGTTTACAACGCGTCCGGGGGGGCAGGGCATCGGCCTGCACTACTCGTGGCTGGCGGCGCGTGAGATGCGCGGGACACTCTCGCTCGTCACCGAAGGGACAAGCGGGGGGGCGACATTCCGTCTCGAGCTGCCGCCGGCGGTCCGTGCCGAACGGAGGGCGGCCGCATGAGCCAGCAGACCCCAAGCCGCGACCGTGTGCTGGTGATCGACGACGAGCAGAGCGTGCGGGAGGCGTACCGCGCGAGCCTCGCGCCTCAGGGGGCTGCGCCGGCGTCGCTGGATGCGCTCGACGCGGCGTTGTTCGGCGCTTCGGCGTCCGCCTCGACTGCGCCGGTCTTTGACGTGGACCTCGCCGCGCAGGGGCGCGAGGGTTTGGAGCGGGTCAAGGCCGCGGTGTCCGAGGGGCGTCCGTACGGCGTGGCGTTCGTGGATATGCGGATGCCACCCGGGTGGGACGGCCAGGAGACGGTCGAGCAGTTGTGGAAGGCCGACCCTGACCTTGAGGTCGTCATCTGCACGGCGTACTCGGATGATCCGTGGGAGCGTGTGGCTGAGCGCCTGGGGCAGTCCCACCGGCTGCTGCTGCTGCGGAAGCCTTTCGAGGTCTCGGAGGTCTGGCAGCTCGCGGCGTCGCTGTCGCGGAAGCGTCGGGCGGAGTCCGCGATGCGTATGGCGCACACGGCACTGGAAGCGATCAACGCGAAGCTCAAGGCAGAGATCGACGCGCGACAGACGGTCGAGGGGCGCCTCAAGTATGACCCGCTGACCGCGCTGCCCAACCGCCTTCTGCTGCACGAGCGTGTCGAGCGGTGCATCGAGCGTGCGCGACGCGAGAACACGTTCAACTACGCCGTCCTCTTCGTGGACCTGGACGACTTCAAGGCCGTGAACGATACGTTCGGGCATGCCATCGGCGATGCGCTGCTCATCGAGGTGGGCAAGCGTCTGTCGCAGTGCCTGCGCGGCGGGGACACGGCGGTGAAGGCCGAAGGCGATCTGCCCGCGCGGCTGGGCGGCGACGAGTTTGTGATGCTGCTGGACGGTGTGCGGAACGCCGACGAGGTGCGGGTCGTCGCGTCACGTATTCAGCAGGCCCTCGCCCAGCCGGTGCTGATCGCGGGGCACGAGGTCGCGGTTGCCGCGAGCATCGGGTTCGCGATGGGGAGTCCGCACTACCAGATCCCCGACGATGCGCTGCGCGACGCCGACGCGGCCCTGTACCAGGCGAAGAGCGATGGCAAGGGGGCGGTGCGCGCGTTTGATGACGCGATCCGTGCGAACGTGCTGACGCGCCGGCGGCTGGCCAACGACCTGCCGCTCGCGGTGTCTGGCTCACAGCTCCGCATCCTCTACCAGCCGATCCACTCACTGGAGACGGGGGCGCTCGAGAGCTTCGAGGCTTTGCTCCGGTGGCAGCACCCGGAGCTTGGGCCCATCAGCCCCCTGCAGTTCATCCCGGTGGCTGAGGAGAGCGGCGCGATCCACGAGATCGGGCTGTGGGTGCTCCGCGAGGCGTGCCAGCAACTGCGGGTGTGGCACGAGCGGTTCCCCCAGAGTTCACACCTTTCGGTTGCGGTCAACGTGTCGTACCACCAGCTCGCGAGCGCACGGTTCGCGGAGTCGGTGCGCACGATCCTGAAGCAGGTGGGGCTCGATGGCCGGCACCTCAACATCGAGATCACCGAGGGCGTGTTCATCGACAGCATGGAGACCGCGCTTGCGCACCTTTCGGAGCTCCGGGCGGCGGGCATCGGCCTGCACCTGGACGACTTCGGGACGGGCTACTCGTCGCTGTCGCTCTTCCACCAGTTGCCCATCGACGCCATCAAGATCGATCGGAGCTTCGTGGCGAACATGGGGCTCGACGGGCGCGTGGCGAACATCGTGCAGGCCATCCAGGTGATGGCGAGCAACCGCAACCTCAAGGTGATCGCCGAGGGCATTGAGACCATCGAGCAGCTCGCCCAGTTGCAGGCGCTGGGGTGCGCGAGCGGGCAGGGGTACTTCATGTCAAGGCCCGTGGACGCGGCGGCGGCCCAGGAACTGATCCGGAAGGGGTCGGTGCAGGGCAGCGGTGAGGGCGGCGCTGCGGCCGCGTAGATGTACAGCTACCGCACGTCCTCACGCTTGAAGTGCGGGTTCTCGATGATGCCGAAGATGTTGCCGAACGGGTCCTTCACGGTGGCCACCTTGATGCCGCCGCCGACGTCCTGGACGTCTTCGTGCAGCACGCCGCCCAACGCGACCAGGCGTTGCAACTCCGCAGCGCAGTCGGGCACGCCCCAGTAGGCGGTGCAGCCGGCGGCACCGGGTGGTGCATCGGGCACCATGCCGAGCTCGAAGCCGCCGACGCTGAAGCCGACGTAGAAGGGCTCGTCAAAGTACGGCGGGACGCCGAGCACCTTTGAGTACCACTCCTTGCCTTTGGCGAGGTCGGGCGCTGGGTAGAGCACGGTGCGCAGGCCTTGGATCATGGCGGCTCTCGGTTGCTCCGGTCAGCCCTTGGTGGGGGCGCCGGGGTTGGGCTTGCGCTTCTCGTGGCGGATGATCTGGCCGGTCTTGAGGTACACGATGTCCTCGGCGGTGCTGGCCATGAGGTCGCCTACGCGTTCCAATTCGCGCCCGGCGCGGTAGGTGAACATTCCGATGGTGATGGCACGGTCGTCGCGCCCCATCAGGCGGATCATGTCGCGGACCTCGTCGAAGAGGCGCTTCTCCAGGTCGTCGATGACCTTGTCGCCCAGCACGAGCTTGCGGGCCGCGTCGGCGTCCTCGTCCATGAGCAAACGGAGCGTGTCGTGGCACAGGGCGGGCACGCGCTGGCCAAGGTCGGTCAGTGCCGTGGGCCACTTGATGCTCTGGCCCGCGGCGGTGTCGGAGATCTTCTGGACCACCTTGGCGATGGAGCTGGCGTGGTCGGCCACGCGCTCCAGGTCGGCGTTCACGCGCAGGGTGAAGGTGATCTGCCGGAAGTCGTGGGCGAAGGGGCGGTGGAGTGCGAGCAGCTCGTAGCACTCCTGCTCGATGGCGACTTCCTCATTGTCCACCTGGTCGTCGGCGCGCCGGACGGACCGCGCGGCATCGGCATCCAGCTTCCACATCGCGGCCAGCGCGCTCTCCAGCATCGACACGGCCATGGTGCCCTCACGCACCAGGCGGCGCTTGATGTGCTCGATCTTCCGCTCCGTCGAGTCCGGGGGCAGTGTGCGGAGTTCTTCCCGTGGTGCATCCATGCTGGACATTCGGTGTTTCCCTGTGCGCCGCGGGGTCCCGCACGCGTTGGCCAAGTCTAGTGGGCACGTCCGGCGCGGTCACACCCTTTTCGCCCGGGTGCCTGGCGGCGGTGGTGGTCGGCGGGCGGTCTTGAGGCCGCCGGCAGGGGGTGCGGCGGGGGCCTTCTGCGGGGCCGATGCGGGCGGTGCTTCCACGATTCCCAGCCGCCGCCGGAGCACCGCCAGCAGCGTCGCGGGCTCCATATACGACTCCGGCGGGCGGAAGTAGACCTCGCCGAGAGCGCCGGCGGACGTCGGCGGCAAGGCGCGGATGCTGGCCTGGCTCGCCGCGGCGGGGGAGGCGTTCCGCCCCAGCACGTCCGCGACCTGCTGCTCGTGCTTGCACAGAAAAACCACGTCCTTCTCGCGGATGGTGACGCCCCGCACATCATGCTTCGAGAGGGCGAGGCGGAGTTCCGCGATATCGAACAGCCGCTGCGCGGGGCTTGGCAACGGGCCATAGGCGTCCACAAGGTCGGCGCGGGCCTGGGCGAGCTGCTCCTGCGTGGTCGCGGTGGCGATGCGGCGGTAGGCGCCCAAGCGTCGCTGGTCGCTGGGGATGTACGCCTTGGGCAGGAGCCCGGAGATGCCGACCTCGACGCTCGTGCTGCTGGCGGGCTCGTCGCGCTTCTCGTTCTTGAGCTCGTGCGCGGCCTGCTCCAGGAGCCGGCAGTACATGTCGTACCCCACGGCGGCGATGTGCCCGGACTGCTCGGGGCCCAGGATGTTGCCCGCGCCGCGGATTTCCAGGTCGCGCATGGCGATCTTGAACCCCGCGCCGAGCATGGAGTACTGCTCGAGTGCTTTCAGGCGCTTCTTGGCGGTGTCCTTGATGACTCGGTCGTCGGGCAGCAGCAGGTAGCAGTACGCGCGGTGCTTGCTGCGGCCGACGCGCCCGCGCAACTGGTGCAGGTCGCTGAGCCCGAAGCGGTCGGCATCGTTGATGATCATCGTGTTGGCGGTGGCGATGTCGATGCCGCTCTCGATGATCGTGGTGGAGACCAGGATGTCCGCCTCGCGCCGCATGAACTTGAGCATTACTTCTTCGAGCTCGTGCGGGTTCATCTGGCCGTGGCCCCACACGACGCGGGCCTTCTCGCCCGCGAGTTGCTGCACCGTGTCGGCCACGCTGATGATGTCGTGGACGCGGTTGTGGACGAAGTAGATCTGCCCCTCGCGGGCGAGCTCCCGCGCGATGGCCTGCTTGATGCGGGCCTGGTTGTACGGGATGACCTCGGTCACGATCGCGCGCCGGTCCGCCGGGGGCGTGGTGAGACTTGAGATGTCGCGGATGCCCAGCATGGCCATGTGCAGCGTGCGGGGGATGGGCGTGGCGGAGAGCGTGAGGACATCAACGGTGAGTCGGAACCGGAGCAGGCTCTCCTTGTGCTCGACGCCGAATCGCTGCTCCTCGTCCACGACCACGAGGCCGAGGTCGGCGAAGACCACGTCCTGCGAGAGCAGGCGGTGCGTGCCGATGATGAGGTCTACGCGGCCCGCCCGGAGTTCCTTGAGGATCGCGCGCACCTCGGCGTCGGTCTTGAAGCGGGAGATGCTCTCGATGCGGAAGGGGTAGCCGGAGAAGCGGGACCGGAAGGTCCGCTCGTGCTGCTCACACAGCACCGTGGTGGGCACCAGCACCGCGACCTGCTTGCCAAATTCACAGGCCTTGAACGCGGCGCGGATGGCGAGCTCCGTCTTGCCGAAGCCCACATCGCCGCAGATGAGGCGGTCCATGGGGCGGGGGCGCTGCATGTCGCGCTTGATCTCCTGCAGCGCCGCGAGCTGGTCGGGCGTCTCCTCGTACGGGAACTCGGCCTCGAACTCGTTCTGCCACGCCGTGTCGTTGGCGAACTGCACGCCCGGCAGGTGCTCCCGCGCTGCCCGCACCCGGAGCAGCTCGCCCGCGAGGTCGCGGACGCTTTCTGCGACGCGTTCCTTCTGGTTCTTCCACTGCTGCCCGCCCAGCACGCTGAGAGGCGGCTTGCCCGAGAAGCCGCCCACGTACTTCTGCACGCGGTCCACCTGCGACGCGGGCACGTACAGGCGGCTCTTGCTCGCGAACTCGAGGACGAGGTACTCCTCCGGGTCCGCCGTGGCGCCCTTGCGGAGTTCGATGGGGTTCGCGACGCTCCGCTGCGCGACGGGCAGGTCACGGGGGCGCATGAGGGCCAGCCCGTCGTACAGCGCGATGCCGTGGTCCTGGTGGACGACGTAGTCCCCGGCGTCAAAGTCCAGGAACGTGTCCATCGTCCGCGCTGCGCGGAGTTGGCGTGCGCTGCGGCGGACGGTGAAGCGGGAGAGGAGTTCGTGGTAAGGAACAAGGGAGAGCGATGGAGCGATGGAGCGATGAAGCGAGGGAGGGGCTGCGTCCGCGCTCGTGGTCTCTTGCTCTTTCCCACCTCGCTGCTTCGCTCCCTCGCTTCCTCGCTCGTTCTCCGCCCCGCTCCTCCACACAAACCCCCGGTGGACATACGCCACCACGCTCTCGACCTTGCCGGCGGCCTCCTTCGCGAAGTCGGCGAGCAGTTCGCCCAGGCGGTGCTGCTCGCCCTCGTTCTGGCATGCAACAACCACGCGCGAATCGGGTTCCAGTGCAAGCTGTGCGAGTTCGACCACCGCCTGCTGCGCATCGCGGGAGAATGTGGGGAGCGGCGATACCGGCAGGTCCACGCGCGTTTCCGCGAGCGTGGCACCCGCCGAGAACTGGTTGATCTCTGCAAATGCGTGGAACCGCTGCTCTAGTAGTTTCAGCACCGCCGGTGGGCCGGCGATGCCGCGGGAATCGGTCACGCGCTCGTAGTAGCCGCGTCCCTGCTCCACGACTTCCATGGTTTCCGCGAGCACCGCGACGCACTCGCGGGGCAGCAGTTCCAGCACGCTGAGCATGTGCGGGTCTTCGAGCAGGCCTTTGACGGACGCCGCGACGAGTTCGACCGCCTGCAGGGCGCGGTCGGACCCCATCGTGTCAACATCGACCTCGCTGATCTTCTCGACCTCGTCGCCGAAGAAGTCCAGCCGCACGGGCACCGGCTCCGCCGCCACGGGTGAACCATCCTGCGAGATCGCGGCGGGCGTGGGGGGGAAAACGTCGAGGATGCCGCCGCGGAGGGCGAAGTCGCCGACTTCTTCGACGGTCTCCACCCGCTTGTACCCGGCGCTGGCGAGCCACGCGAGCAGATCCGCTACCTTGTGTTTCTCGCCGGTGCGGAGCGTGCGTATGAGCGACTCGAGCGCTGCGATGGGCGGCAGGAGCTGCATGAGAGACTGGATGGGCGTGAGGACCACCGCGGCCCCTTTGAGCCCAGGCAGTTGGCGGGCGACGCGCAGGCGGTGGGCGAGGGCGTCGGTCGCGAGGCCGGTGTCGGTCGTCAGCGATTCCACGGCGGGCACGCGGACGACGCGGAGGCCGTCGATCCCGGCGAGTTCTTCGCCCGCTTCGTCGGCGTCGTCGAGGTGGGCGGTGACAAGGATGACCGGGCGTTCCAACTGCTTTGCGAGGGCAGCGCAGGTGAGGGCGGTGGAGGAGCCGACGCTGCCGGTGGCGACGACGCGCTCGCCGGCGAGGAGGGCGCGGGACAACGCCTGCACGCCTGGGTCGCGCGAGAGGAAGGCCATCGCATCAAACGCGGCACGCACTTGTCCCTTGTTCGTACCTCCGCTGTGCACCCAAAAACTCCATGCGCGCAGGCGCACGCCCGATTGAGACGGACTTGGTCCCCTTCAGGCATGCGTCAGCGGGTCGTATCGATGATAGTGGCGTTTTTCACGCGGGCTCATCGCGCCGTCATTGCGAACTGTCGCTGCCGTCGTCCATATCCGCCCACGTCATCCATCGAGAGGACTTTTTCGCTTCCCTCATTTGTTTGCGAAGCGAAACCTGGCCCCACACCATGAAAATGAGCATGACGACCATGAAAACGCCGACAACCAGGAGTTCGCGTTGTTCGTTTGGCGTTGGCGGCTGTGGCACGTACAACTGTACGACAAAGGTTGTGAGCGAAGCTCCACGCTGTGGCCAGCATTGCACTCAGTGCTCATGGTGTGTACGGCCTACGAGCTGGTATCGTCTCGGGCGTCTGGGTCTTCGGCCCAGCTCATCCAGCGACCCTTCTTCGCGCGTTTGAACTCGCGGTGATGTTGGACCGCGCCCCATGCGAACAGAACAAAGAACACGATCACCACTGTGGCGATCACGATGATGCCGCCGAATCCCAAGCCCGAAGACTGTTGGGATGTCAGGATCATGAGGGAGAGTAGCCTGCGATCGGCTAGTTGTTCGTCGGCTGCGGCTCGCTCGTCTCACGCAGTTTGGCCAGCGCACTCTGCAGAGGCCCGACCTTGGCGTTCTTCTTCCGCCCGCCCTTGCCGGTCACGACGTTCACCTCGGCGTGCTGCTCCTCGGCCTCCATCACTTCGGGCCGGCTGGAGAGCACGTCTACCTTCGGCGCGCTCGCGTGCGGGGCCGCGTGGATGCTGCCGTCCTTTTCGACCTGGTCGAAGCGGACGGAGACGCGTGTGGAGACGCCGCGTTCCTGCATCGTGACGCCGTAGAGGCGGTCGGCGTTCTGCATCGTCCGCTTGTTGTGCGTAATGACGATGAAGGCGGATTGGTCCGTGAATTCGCGGACGATGTGGTTGAAGCGGCCGACGTTGCCCTCGTCGAGCGCGGCGTCCACTTCGTCCAGGATGCAGAAGCAGCTGGGCTTGCTGCGGAAGATGCTCATGAGGAGAGCGACTGCGGTCAGCGTCTTCTCGCCGCCGGAGAGCTGGCTGATGCTGCGGGGCTCCTTGCCCGGGGGCTTGGCGATGACCTCGATGCCGCTTTCGAGCACGTCGTACTCGTCAGTCTCCACCTTCGTGATCGAGCCGTCGGGCTGCTCCACTTCCTTGATGAGGGGCATGAGGCGCACCTCGGCCTTGCCGCCGCCGAAGAGCTTGCGGAACATGCCCGTCTCGCTGCCGAACTGCTCCTGGATGCTCTTGAAGATGCCTCCGAAGCGTTCCTTGCTGGCGACATTGAGCTGCTCGATGAGGCTGATGAGTTGCACGCGGGCCTGCTCGATGTCGGCCACCTGCCGGACGAGCGTCTCGTTCTGGCCCTGCAGCGTCTTCTCTTCTTCGAGGGCGTCAAGGTTGACGTTGCCGAGCCGCGTGATCTCCCGCTTGAGTTCGTCGATGGTCTTCTGGGCCTCGACGTGCTCCACACGGGTCACGGTCAGGCCGTCGCCGGCGTCCGTCACGAGCTCGCGGTAGTGTGGGTGTTCTGCGCGTAGGTCCAGCGAGAGGTCGGACATCGTCCGCTCTTCCATGTTCTCGCGCTTCACTTCCAGCTCGCGGCGGGAGACTTCCAACGCGTGGAAGTCCCGCTCCATCACGCCAGCACGCTGCCGCGCTGCCAGCACGATCTCGCCGAGTTCCAGCGCACGCGCGGTGACCTCTTCCAGGCGGGCCGCGACGCCGGTGAGTTCACCGGAGACGCGCTCGGCGGTCTGCGATGCGCCGGCGATCTGTGCGATGGCCTCGTTGATGGCCACGGCGTACTCCGCGACGCGTCCCTCGATCGTCGCGAGGCGCGACGCGAGGTCCCGCGCGCGCCGGGCGAGTTCATCGCGCTGGGCTTCGAGCCGGGAGAGCTCGCGCCGCGCACCCTGCAACTGCTCGGAAAGCTTGGACGTCTCGACCTTGGCCGCCGTCACCTGCTCGCCCGCGGCGTCCGCACGCTGCTGGAACTGCGACAGGTCGCTGAGGAGCGCGATGGCCGCGGCGTTTTCTTCGTCCTGCAGGCGGCCCAGGCTCTCGGCACGCTCGCGGGACGTGGCGGCATCGGCATCGATCTTCGCAAGGCGGTCCCGCACCTGCGAAGTCTCCTGCTCCATGTTCCCGGCCTCGCGCGTGAGGCGGGTAACTTCAAACTGGGCACGTTCCAGGCGAGTCTGCTCCGCAAAGAGCGAGCGCTGCTGGTGGGCCAGGGCGGTGCGGGCCTCATGGGCTTGCTTGGCGATCGCGGAGGCTTCCGCGTCCACGCCCGCGAGCGCTGCACGCTCCACTTCGAGCGTCTTGGTGAGTTCCACCACCTTCGATGTGAGTGATTCCAGCTCTGCACGCCGGCGGAGCAGGCCGCTCGCGGCGTCGGATGTGGAGTTGGCGGGCCCGGCGGTGATGCGGCCGAACTCGTCGATGACCTCGCCCTTGCGGGTGACAAACCGGGCGTGCTGCCCGCTGAGCGGGCCGGCCGCGAGCAGCAGGGCCGCGGAAACATCCGCGACGAGGAACGTGCGCGATGCGAGCTTGTCCAGGAGCGCCCACACCTTGTGCGCGTGGGGCGCCTCGGGCCGCACCTGCAGCAGCCCGCGGAGCGCCACGACGCGGGCGCGGGGGTCGTCCGCGGGGAAGTCCAGCGTGGGTACCGAGCCGGCGGATTCGCCGATCCCGTCACCCAGCGCCAGGCACGTGACGCGCCCGCCGATCTTCGTGAGCGACTCCGCGTCCGGCACGGCGTCGATGGACTCAACGACCAGCGACTGCAGGTCCGCCGCGAACGCGAGCTCGACCGCCTGCGCGATGTCGGTGTCCACGTCGGTGCGGGTCTGCACCAGTTCCGCGAGCGGCGCAACGACGCCCGTGAAGCCATCGCCCTTGTCACGGGCGGTCATCACCTTGCGTACGGCCTCGGCGTAACCGACGCGGGACTCAACCATTTCCTGCAGCGTGGAGCGGCGGCTGTCGACACGGACCAGTTCCTGGTCCTGCTGGGCCACGGCCTTTGCGCGGTCCTGGCGGTCGGCACCCAGCGCCGCGGTCTGAGATTCCAGTTCCTTGAGGCGTGCCTCGAGGGTGGCCACGCCTTCCTTTGCCGTCTTGACCGCCGTCTCGCCCTCGCTCACGAGCTTGATGGAAGCATCGCGGTCGCGGGTGAGCGTGCCGGACTTGCCCGTCAGGGATTCGATCTGCTCGCGCAGCCCCGCAGCGCGACGCGCTTCGCCCTCGATGGACGCCAGGAGCGCTGCGCGCTCGCGGTCGATGCGGGCCGAGTTCGCCTGCTTGGCGCTCGCCGCGCGCTGCTTCTCGCCCAGGGCTTCCAGATGCTCGGCACGCTGCGTAGCCGCGGTGGTGAGGCGGCGTTCGGCGTCTCCGAGTTGTTCGGAGAGGGCCGCGATCTGCTCGCGCTGCTCGGTGATGGCCACCTCGAGGCCGGCCCGGTCCTGCGCCACATGGGCCGCTGCGGCCTTGTCGCCCTCGCCCTGCCGCTGCGCCTCGTCCAGATTCCGCGCAAACATCGCCCGGCGCTGCTCGCCCTGCTGACGCAGGTGCTCGGCCTGCATGCGGGCCTGCTCGAGTTCCTTGTGCTGCTGCTGGGCCTCGTGGCGGGCGAGCTCGGCTTCCTGCTTCGCGGCTTCGGACTCGGTGAGCGCGGCGTTGGCCTCGTCACGCCCGGTTGCCAGTTCGCTCTGGCGGCTCGTGAGCCCGTCGATCCGGGACTGCAGGTCGTCGTACTGGTCAAAGGCGAGCGCCAGGCGCCACGCACGCCACTCGCTGTCCAATTCCTGGAACCGGCGGGCCTTGGCGGCCTGCCCCTTGACCAGCCGCAGGCGGCGCTCGGTGCTCTCGAGTTCTTCGCGGGAGACCTTGAGGTTGGTCTCTGTCCGCTCCAGCTTGCGCGTCGCCTCGATGCGGCGCTGCTTGTACTTCGCGATGCCCGCAGCTTCCTCGAAGATCACGCGGCGTTCCTGCGGGCTGGCCAGCAGCATCGCATCGACCTTGCCCTGCTCGATGATCGAGTAGGCGTCGGCACCGACGCCGGTGTCCAGGAACATCTCGCGGATGTCCTTCAGGCGTGCCTGCTTGCCGTTGATGAGGTACTCGCTCCCGCCGTCGCGGTAGAGGCGGCGTTCGATCTCGACAACGTCGTTGTCCACGGGCAGCATGCGCCCGAACTTGCGCTTGCGGACGCCGCTGGGGACAACCGCTTCCTCGTCAGAACCAATCGCGGAGGCCGCGGACGAAGCGGCGGAGGACTCGGAGGAAGACTGAGAATCAGGCAACGCCGCCCCATCGAGTGCAACGGCTTCTCCGTGCACGGTCCCGACCGCAGCCGCTTCTACTCCCGCAACTTCTCCGCGTCCCTCGACTCCACCCTCCGCGCCCTCCGCGATCCGCACTTGCTCCACGACGGGGTTGTCGAACGTCAGCTTGACGCTCGCCATGCCCATGGGCTTGCGCCCCGCGCTGCCGGCAAAAATGACATCGATCATCTCCTGCCCGCGCAGGCTCTTGCTGGAGCGCTCGCCCAGCACCCACTTGATCGCATCGACGACGTTGCTCTTGCCGCAGCCGTTGGGGCCCACGATGCCCGTGACGGGGTGGTCGAACGAGAACTCCGTGCTGTCCGCGAAGGACTTGAAGCCGGTGAGGGTCAGCTTGGATAGACGCATACCTGGGCAACCTCCATGTCGCCCGGCCTGGGCAGTTCGCGCGTCCGGCGCGTCCGCTGCCCGGCAAGGTCACCGACACTCAGGGGCACTCCATGCCCCGGGAATCACCACTATATCAGAGATCGGGTGCCTGTGTCGAACCGCTGCACCCGCCGGATGCCAAGTCGCCGACACATCGGAACCGCTGTCCTTCGGTTCTCAGTCCCTACTTGATCGGCACCACGCGCGGCTTCTCCTCCGCCCCCGGCTCGGTCGATTCGCCGGTGCCCCGCCGGACCATGAGCGGTTCCTTCTCGTCCGGTGTCTCGGGCCGCTCCAGCATGTCGCGGCTGTTCTCCGCCGCGGCCAACTGCTGCCGCAGCCGGTCCTGCTCGGTCGCGAATGCGTGCACAGTGCCGCCCGATTCCTGGATCGTGGCGAGCACCGCCACCACCTGGGCATAAGTCAGGTCCATGCCGGGTCGGGGGTCGTCCGAGGAGGACTTCCGGGCAAGGACACCCACCAGATCGCCGATGGTCGCCTTGGTCGAGCTCGTCACTGGCGCGGGCATGCCCGCCCGAAGGTACTGGAGCTTGAGCTCTCCCGGCTTGTCGCCCTCGGCGATCAGCATCCGCCCGTCCCACAATGAAACGACACCCTTCAGGCGGACTTCGTCCTTGTCACCAAACACCACCACCCGCGGCAGCCCCTGCTGGGTGACGTAGATCAGGGGTGTGCCGCCATCGACCCTGTCGTACAAGAACTTGCCGTACACGCTCTGCCGCTGCACGCCCTGCATGAGGCCGGCCGGCAGGCTCTCTCGCGCGACTAGTTCCAACTCCTGCATGGTAAGGTCCGGGCCGCCCCGATCGCGGTACTGGGACATGAGGCGCGCGAGGTACACAAACTGGGCCCGCTCTGCCCGGTCGGCCAGAGCTTCATATGCGGACACCCGCACGATCAGGTCGTTGGCGGTCAGCATTTCCCGCAAAGCGGTGTCCACCCGGGGGCCGGCATCGACCTTGCCCAAGAGCGCGATCGCTTCGGTCCGCACGGTGCCCTGGGACTTGCTCACCACGTCGCGCAGGAACGGAACCACCCTCGCATCGTTGAGGCGGGCACCCGCCTTCAGCCCTGCAAGCTGGGGCGCAAGTTCCGGGTAGTCGTACAACTCACGGATCTGGGGCAGGGCTCGCTCGCCCAGGCTTTCCAAGGCCCAAGAAAGGCGATCACCCAACTGAGGGTCTTCCTTGATCGCTTCCACGTACCGGCGCGCGTACTGCTCCGGGGCGCCCTGGTCGATCTGCACGTTCTGGATGAGTGCCAGGAAGCCCCGCGGATCGCGCCGATAGCGCTCGGGGATCTCGACTTCGACGCGGGAATCGCTGCGGCCGCGGGCCACCGGGCCACGGTCGCCGGACTCCGCGGGAAACCTGCTGTTGATGGCGCTGACGATGGACCGGGCCCGGCCGTGGCTGGGCGTCAGGAGGTCCAGGGCCACGTTCTGGGAGTCCACCACCTGCCCGCCGCCCAGGATGCGGCCCGCCGCGCCGGTGTACCCGGTGCTGGCGGGGTCTTCCATCGCGAAGGGGTTGGTGTAGACCGCGCCGCGGGCGACCGCCAGCCGGCGGGCCTGCGCCTGCCCGAAGGCGGTGGGGGGGCCGATCCGCAGGTCCGTGGTCCAGAGCTTGCCGCCCTCCAGGCTGGAGGCGTTCACCGCCCGGACGACCACATCAAAGTTGGAACCGTCGGGCGCTCCCGGCGGGATCGCGGCGAGCACCTGCACCACGGCCACGTTGCGGTCGCGCAGCACCTGCGAGGGGCTCATTCCTTCGAGTGCGGTGCCTTTCAGGGCGTCGCTCGATCGGCCCACGCCCATCAGGCCCAGTTGGCGTTCCATGGACGCGGCGATCTGATCGTTCAGCGGCAGCCCGCCCGTGCCCGAGAGGCCGACCACCAGCCCGTACCCGGAGACCAGGATCGGGGTGGTGTTCCGAAACTCCACTTCGCTGGCGACCATGCCACGGAAGATCGGGGCCACCTCGGCCAGCGGAGTTGAGACGCGGATGGGCTTCGCGGGTGGTTCGCTCGCGCAGCCCGCCAGCGCGGCACCCACCAACACACACCACCCGCAGATGCGGCTGCTTTGCACAGAACTCATGGCAACTCCTGCACTTTCGGGCACTTTCGCGCTCGTGCGGGGCACGGCGCGGGGCCAACTCTACACGCCCGGTGGCCCGGGCCGGGTGGCCGTTGCCCGGTTCGCGGCACAGCCTACCCGGTTTCAACGACTTGCGCCAAACCAGCCCCCTGAACAGGCTTGTTGGTATCTGTCACTTGTGGTGTGACCGACCCTAACAAGGTGTCGCCGCCTGTTGTTTTCCACAGGCGTGCCAAGCCGAGCGTGAAGAGTTTATCAAGCGCACAAACCACGCTCGTTTCGAGATTTGCGCGCTATCGACAATCTTTGCACGAGTTGTACGCCAGATTTTGTGTCCGGACCCCCTCGACAACACGATGGGTAGTGGTATGCTGTCGGCCCTGCTCGTCGGACCGGATATGTCAGGTGGCCGATCCGACCCGCAGGGAATCACTTTTCTGCCCGCCGTGGGGACGTGCGTGGCTCGCTGTGAGTCCTTCCAGCGAGGGTGGTATGTACGTCGTCTGTGCGGATTTTGGAAGGTGATGTATTGGTCCGGTTTGGGTGAGGTTTCTGGGTGTCGGGCTTCAGCAAGGGTGGGTGACGCAGTGGGCGTTCTCGCGGACAAACAAATCAGGTCGCGCGTCAAGATCGTGCCCTTCGCGGAAGCGCAGAAGCGTCCGGGCAAGATCAGCTACGGCGTGTCCTCGTACGGCTACGACGTGCGCGTGGGCACGCACTTCAAGATCTTCACGCCCACGCCGCGGACGGGCCAGATCACCGTGGTGGACCCCAAGAACTTCACGGACGACCTGATGGTCGAGGTGGACACCGCGAAGCTCGGGCTGGACCACGTGATCATCCCGCCCAACTCGTTTGCGTTGTGCGAGACGGTGGAGTATCTGGAAGTGCCGCGGGACGTGCTCGTGATCTGCGTGGGCAAGAGCACGTACGCGCGGTGCGGCCTGATCGTGAATGTGACGCCTTTGGAGCCGGAGTGGAAGGGGAAGGTCACGATCGAGATCAGCAACAGCACGCCGCTGCCGGCGAAGGTGTACGCGAACGAGGGGATCGCGCAGTTCGTGTTCTTCGTGGCGGACGAGGTGTGCGAGAAGAGCTACGCGGACAAGGGCGGGAAGTACCAGGACCAGGGTGGGTTGACGTTGCCGAAGGTGGACTAGGAGGACTTTGTGGAACAACAGAAGGCGCTCGTTCGCGATAGACAGCAATGCCACGGCGTGCTGCTCCGGGTCATTCCGGCTCGCAAACTTGGTGCGAACCGGTTACCAGCGTTTCAGAGTGCGATGCTGCAGGATACTGCATATATGGCGGAATTGGCGGAGCAGAACCGTACAGCAGCAAGTCGTCAAATGCAGCCGCCCGAGGTTGAGTTCGAGGACTCGGGCCAGCGCACAAGGAGAGAGTTTGCGGCACACTGCGACGTTTCAATGGATGGCGGAGGTACATGGCGTTCGCTGTTGCCGGACGTCGTCGCAAAGTAGGTGTAGATTCAGTAGGCATCACGGCATGCGGCATCGAGGCATCGAGGAATGGCGGAAGCGATCAAGTCATACCGAGATCTGATCGCGTGGCAGAAGGCCTATTCGCTCGGTAAAGCTCTCTACGCCTTGGCCGGGAAACCGCCCGACCATGAGCGATTTGGACTCATCTCTTCAATCCGGCGCATGAGCGTCGGCATCGCGAGCGACATCGCACAGGGCTATGGACGTGGCAACACCAGTGACTACATCTACTTCCTCAAGAAAGCGCGTGGCGACATTTACTCGCTCGACACGCAGCTCCTGTTCGCCGTGGACTTCCGCTACCTCACTGACGATGACTACGCAGTCGCAAAGTCGCAGTTGGACGAAGCCGAACGCGTCCTCGCTGGATTAATCCGGAGTTTGGGCGGCTAGGGGCTGGATGCCTCGATGCCGCGTGCCTTGATGCCTTCTGAGAATTGAAACCGCTTTGCTGCCCCAAGGACGGACCCATGAAGATTGCTCGCAAGTTCACTGTTGCCGGCCGCGACCCCTTCGCCTCCACCTCCTGGGTGAAGCGTTCCTCCAAAATCACCAACCCCGATGGGTCCATCGTCTTCGAGATGAAGGACGCGA
Source organism: Phycisphaerales bacterium (assembly GCA_036261855.1). Taxonomy (GTDB): domain Bacteria; phylum Planctomycetota; class Phycisphaerae; order Phycisphaerales; family UBA1924; genus BJHL01. Next base: position 19,769 of record DATAKA010000100.1, read on the forward strand.
TGGTGCCGGAGTCCTGGTCGCAGCTCGCGACCGACATCATGGTCAGCAAGTACTTCCGCAAGGCGGGGGTGCCGCAGTGCGAGTTCACGCCGGACAACCGCGTGGCGCGCGATGCAGCAGGCGCGCCGAAGGGCACGGGCGCGAGCGGCCCGGAAAGGTCCGCCGAGCAGGTCATCCACCGTCTTGCCGGATGCTGGCGCCACTGGGGCGAGACGCACAACTACTTTGATTCCGCCGCGGATGCGCAGGCGTTCTACGACGAACTTTGCTACATGATGGTGCACCAGATGTGCGCGCCCAACAGCCCGCAGTGGTTCAACACGGGGCTCAACTACGCGTACGGCATTTCCGGCCCGGCCCAGGGCCACTTCGTGCCCGACCACAAGACGGGCGAGGTGACGCTGGCGAAGGACGCGTACACGCACCCGCAGCCGCACGCGTGCTTCATCCAGAGCGTGACCGACGACCTCGTGAACGAGGGCGGCATCATGGACCTGTGGGTCCGCGAGGCACGCCTCTTCAAGTATGGCTCGGGCACCGGCACCAACTTCAGCAACCTCCGCGGCGACGGCGAGAAGCTCTCCGGCGGCGGTCGTTCCAGCGGGCTGATGTCCTGGCTGCGCATCGGCGACCGGGCGGCGAGCGCGATCAAGAGCGGTGGTACGACGCGCCGGGCGGCCAAGATGGTGTGCCTGGACATGGACCACCCTGATATCAGCGACTTCATCAACTGGAAGGTGCGCGAGGAGATCAAGGTCCAGGCGATGGTGGAGGGCCTCAAGCTCCTCAAGAAGCACGACAAGGGCGTGAGCGAGCAGTGCGACAAGTACAACCTGAAACTCGACTACGACTTCAACGGCGAGGCGTACCAGACTGTTGCGGGCCAGAACAGCAACAACAGCGTGCGCATCCCCGATTCGTTCTTCGAGGCGCTCGACAAGGGGAGCGACTGGCAGACCTTCAACCGCACCAACAAGAAGATCGCCAAGACCTTCAAGGCGCAGGCCCTGTGGGACGACATCGGCTTCGCCGCGTGGCGGTGCGCGGACCCGGGCGTGCAGTTTGATTCGACCATCAACGCGTGGCACACGTGCCCCAGCGGCGGCCGCATCAACGCGAGCAACCCGTGCAGCGAGTACATGTTCCTGGACAACACGGCCTGCAACCTCGCGTCGCTCAACGCGATGAAGTTCTACGACAGCGAGAAGCGGGTCTTTGACGTCGCCGCGTTCGAGCACGGCGTGGACCTGTGGACGATGGTGCTGGAGATCAGCGTGCTTATGGCCGCGTTCCCGAGCAGGGAGATCGCCGAGCTCTCGTGGAAGTACCGGACGCTGGGCCTGGGCTACGCGAACATCGGCGCGATGTTCATGCAGGCGGGCATCGCGTATGACAGCGAAGAGGCCCGGGCGGTGTGCGCGTGCATCACGGCGATCCTGACCGGCCGCTCGTACCGCATGAGCGCGATGATGGCCCGTGAGCAGGGGCCGTTCCCCGGGTACGCGGCGGACCGCGAGAGCATGCTCCGCGTCATCCGCAACCACCGCCTCGCGGCGCACGGGGAGGCGCGGACGAGCAAGAAGTATCAGGAGCTGAAGATCACGCCCGTGCCGATCGACCATGCGCTCGTCAAGAGCGGGGCGATCCCCCTCAACGCCGACGAACTGCTGGAGCGCAGCGTGGTGGCGTGGGATGAAGCGCTGGAGCTGGGCCTGCAGTTTGGCTACCGCAACGCGCAGACGACGGTCATCGCGCCCACCGGCACCATCGGCCTGCTGATGGACTGCGACACGACGGGCGTCGAGCCCGACTTTGCGCTCGTCAAGTTCAAGAAGCTCGCGGGCGGCGGGTACTTCAAGATCGCCAACGAGTCTGTCCGGCCCGCCCTCAAGGCGCTGGGGTACACCGATGTCCAGATCAAGGACATCATGGCCTCCATCCTGGGCACGCTGAGCCTGGATGTGACCGTGCCGGGGACGCAGCAGTCGCTGCTCTCCCTGCTCAAGAGCAAGGGCCTGCCCGATTCGGCCATCGACGCCATCAGCACGTCGCTGCCCGGCGTGTTCGAGCTGTCGTTCGCGTTCTCGGCGTGGAGCATCCCCTCCGACGCCCTGAAAGCCTGCGGCATCGACGCGGCCAAGGCCAGCGCCGACCCGTCGTTCAACCTCCTGAGGGCCTTGGGACTTTCCTCGCAGCAGATCGATGCGCTGAACACGATGATCTGCGGCACGAGCACCATCGAGGGTGCCCCGCACCTCAAGAGCGAGCACCTGCCCGTCTTCGACTGCGCGAACAAGTGCGGCAAGTTCGGCAAGCGGTTCATCGCGCCCGAGGGGCACATCCGCATGATGGCTGCGGCACAGCCGTTCATCAGCGGCGCGATCAGCAAGACCATCAACCTGCCCAACGAGGCGAGCGTGGAGGACATCCAGCGCTGCTACCGCCTCTCGTGGGAGCTGGGGCTCAAGGCCAACGCGCTCTACCGCGACGGCTGCAAGCTCAGCCAGCCCCTCTCCGCCACCGCCGACGAGGCGAAGAAGGAAGCGGGCCAGGAAGAGGAGAAGGCGGAGAACGCCGCGGGAAAAGCAGGGGAGTCGGCCCCCGCGACTTCGACGAAGGCGCCTTATGTTCCCGCGGTGGCTGTGGCGACTGAAGCGCCGCGGCACACCAGCCTCGCCGGTTCCGCGCCCGCCCCCAAGCGCCGCCGCCTGCCGGACACGCGCCGCTCGCTGACCCACAAGTTCAACATCGCGGGCCACGAAGGGTATTTGACGGTTGGTCTGTACGAGGATGGCAAGCCGGGCGAGCTCTTCATCACGATGAGCAAGGAGGGCTCGACCATCGGCGGCCTGATGGACAGCCTGGGCACGGCGACGAGCGTGGCCCTGCAGTACGGCGTGCCGGTGGAGAGCCTGGTGACCAAGTTCAGCCACCAGCGGTTCGAGCCCGCGGGCATGACCGAGAACAGCGAGATCCCTTTCGCCAAGAGCCTGGTGGACTACATCTTCCGCTGGATGGGCATGCAGTTCGTGGCGGGCTACCGCGAGGCCAACGCCCCCGCGCGGGCGGAGGTGAAGCCCGATCCTCGCACGCCTTCGCCAGCCACACGCATCGTCGAATCGGCCAACCGCGCGAGCGACCTGGTCATGCACGTCCACACCGAGAAGACCGTGACCGACGTCGTCGCGGCGACGAGGGTGAGCGTCAAGACCAACGCGCTGACCGACGCGCTCGCCGAGGCGCAGACCGATGCGCCGGCGTGCGATGTGTGCGGCAACGTCACCGTCCGCAGCGGCACCTGCTACAAGTGCCTCAACTGCGGCAACAGCATGGGCTGCTCGTGACCGCGTGACGTGCACGCGGCCCGGCTGTTCTGTTCATTCCTTTGACTGTACTGACACCGTTTCGTTGAAAGGAGTTTTTACTTCCCCAAGAACCTTCGGACGCAGTCGGCAGAGCCTGTCCGCACAGGGCCGATACGCAAACGGACGTGCATTCGGGGCGGCCGGTCAAGAGGACCGGCACCCACCGCCCGCCTGAAGGTGTTTCCGGATCGGTTGACGCGATTGGTACGGGTGATGGTGCAGGAGACCATCACCCGCCGCCGAGCGCGGCGCGACAGGACGTAGAAGGTCGCGACGGTACTGGCTTGACGTGCTCCCTCGCACGCCACGCACACACCGGTCAGCCACGGAGGAACCACCAGCAGGCATGTGCGCGGGCAACCGCCGGCTGCGTCCCAGGGTTCTTGGAGGAAGGTACCGAAGTACCAGAGGACCGGAGCCTGAGCGGCTGGATTGCCGGCCACAGACACCCCTGTGGCGGTAAGCAACAGCGCACTTCGGGGCTACGGCACTTCGGCACTTCTCAACAGCCACCCATGGCAGGGCTGACCTGGGGCGTCCACCCCGCCCCGCACGCTGAGTTCGCTCGGCGTCCGGCCTTGCCTCTCCCTTGAGCCCCCGGGACCCACCGCCCGGGGGCTCTTTATTTAGGAGTAACGTGGAACCGGCGCGGAGGCGGAGAAGGTGTTATGCGACGTACGGAGTGCGCAGTCCATGCCGGGCATCACCTTTGCGCCGTCCGGCGAAGCAGGGTCAACCCGGGCGCTTATCTGTCCGATGGAGAGGCGGGACCCCCCGTCCGTCCCCTGACCTTTTGCCAAAGGAGCTCGCCCTTGGACCTGCACCAGATTCTCAAGGCCGCGTACGACGCGGGCGCCAGCGACGTGCACCTCGTGGCGGGCAACCCGCCCGTGATGCGTGTGAACCAGGTCATGACGGTCATGGAGAAGTACCCCGTCATCTCGAAGGAGCACGGGCGTGCGTTCTTCGAGATCATGGCCAACCCCGACGTCCGGGCCACCTTCGAGCGGCAGAAGGACGCGGACTTTTCGTACTTCATCGAGGGGCTCGCCCGGTACCGCGTGAACGCCCACATGCAGCGCGGCGGCCTGGGCCTCGCGATGCGCATGATCAAGACGAAGGTTCCGCCGCTCGCGGCCCTGAGCCTGCCCGAGGTCATCGCGCGGCTCACGTACCTCCCCCGCGGCCTCGTGCTCGTGACCGGCGACACCGGCTCGGGCAAGAGCACCACGCTCGCCGCGATGATCGAGGCGATGAACCAGCGCTACCGCAAGCACATCATCACGCTCGAGGACCCCGTTGAGTACACCTTTGACAGCAAGCAGTGCGTGATCGAGCAGCGCGAGCTCGGGCAGGACATGCCCAGCTTCGCCAGCGGCCTCAAGCACGCCCTGCGTCAGGACCCCGACATCATCCTGGTCGGCGAAATGCGCGACCTGGAGACGACCGCCCTCGCCATCTCCGCCGCCGAGACGGGCCACCTGGTCCTCAGCACGCTGCACACGGTGAACGCGAGTCAGACGGTGGAACGCATCATCGACATGTACCCCGCCGGACAGCAGAACCAGATCCGGTCGATGCTGGCCAACACGCTGCAGGCGGTGGTGAGCCAGACGCTCTTCAGCCGCACCGACCGCCCGGGCATGATCCCCGCCGTCGAGACGCTGCTGTGCACGCCCGCCGTGCGCAACCTGATCCGCGAGGCCCGCACGTTCGAAATCCCCAACGTCATCGAGACCAGCCGCAACATCGGCATGTGCAGCCTGGACAGCAGCATCGCGGAGCTGTACTTCAACGGGTACATCAGCCGCGAGGACGCCGTCGCCCAGGCAGCGTACCCGGACAAGCTGGAACGCCAGCTCGCGGCGTAAGAAGGCATTGGGCACTAGGCACTGGGCACTAGGGCCGGAAGGAAGAGACCCAGGAACGTTTCGCACGCACCCCGTCCTGCAGGAGTACAAGGTCTGGAATCTGAGCTTGTCGGGCGTCCCTGATGCCTGATGCCCGGTGCCCAGCGCCTTCCCCCCATGCCCAACTACCGCTATCAAGTCCGGACCAGCAGCGGCCAGGTGCAGATGGGCGTCCTGACCGCCGACTCCGCGGGCACGGCCGCCGCGGTGCTCCGCAACCAGGGCGGGCACGTCCTGTCGCTCTCTCCGATGGGCGCGCTCGCCAACGCCGAGGGCCTGATGGGCACGCTGCGCGCGCTGAACGCGGGCAAGCCCAACGCCAAGCACGTCCTGGACTTCACCACGCAGCTGGCCGTCATGATCCGCGCCGGCATCAACCTGCGCAGCGCGCTCGACGGCATCGCCGACCAGACGCAGCACGCTGGCATGCAGAAAGTGCTGCTGCAGCTCAAGAATGACGTGGAGGGCGGCAAGCAGTTCAGCGAGGCCATCGCCAAGCACCCCAAGCTCTTCAACCCGCTCTACGTCAACATGGTCCGCGCATCGGAAATGTCGGGCTCCTTCAGCCGGATGCTCGACCGCATCGCCGCGTACATGAACCAGCAGATGGAGACCCGGCGCATGGTCGTCGGCGCCGCCATCTACCCGGCCATCATCGGCACCCTCGCCGTCGGTGTCACGGTCTTCCTCCTGACGTTCGTGCTGCCGCGGTTTGCCGCGGTGTTCGCCGGCAAGGAGGACGTGCTGCCGTGGGCGACGACGTTCCTGATGGGATTGTCGAAGTTCATGGTCGAGAACTGGTACGTCATCCTGGGCGCCGTTGTCGTTCTGGGCGGCGCGTTGTGGGCGTTCCTCCGCACCGAGGTCGGCGGCTTCTGGGCCGACAAGTTCAAGCTGACCATGCCCATCCTGTCCACCATGTTCCGCTCGCTGTACATCAGCCGCAGCCTGCAGACGATGGGCCAGCTCATCAACGCGGGCGTGCCGATGCTCGACACCCTCGCCATCACGGGCGACATCTCGGGCAACCAGATGTACAAGGGGCTGTGGAAGCGCGTCCACGCCAGCGTGAAGCAGGGCAAGAAGATCACGGCGGCGCTGCAGAAGGACGGCACGCTCCCCAAGAGCGTGGTGCAGATGATCTCGGCGGGCGAGGAGTCCGGTAAGCTCGGTGAGGTGCTGGACGAGATTTCCCAGTACTACACGAAGCAGCTGAAGGACAACATCAAGGCCGTGACGGGCATGATCGAGCCGATAATGATCATCCTGATGGGCACAGTCGTTGGATTCATCGCGATGGCGATCATCCTGCCCATCTTCAAGATGAGCCAGCTCGTGAAGTAGCCGATAGTCACCCGGGCGTCCGCGTGGCGCCGGGAGGCGAGCCGTGCGCGCACACACCAAACGCAACCGTCAGCACCGCAAGGGTCTCACGCTGCTCGAGACGATGATGGCCCTCACCATCATCGGCGTGGGCGTCCTGGCCTTCGTCGATGCCCAGGCGGCGTTCACCCGCAGCAACGCGTGGTCCAGCCAGTCCGCGACAGCGATGCTGCTGGCCAACGAGATCCGTGAGTTCACCCGCAAGCTCTCGCGCCACGACCCGGTCACGGGGCTGGAGCTCGACAACGGCACGCTCCGCGGCTGGGCCATGGAGAGCGCCGAGGTGGACGCGACGGATATCGATGACGTGGACGACCTTGACGGCGCAACCTTCGGCAACGGCGGCACCTTCGAGGGCCCCATTGATGCCGAGGGCAATGTGATCCCTTCCATCGACCTGTCCGGCGTCATCCAGACCGACGAAGACGACAACATCATCCCTCTGCAGGGCTGGCGCCAGCGTGTCATCGTCGAGAAGGTGGACCCGTACAACTTTCTCACCGTGCGTGCCGACAACTACCAGCAGGCTCAGTCCGCGAGCCTGCCCTTCATCGCCGTCGATGAGTTCCCGCTCCGCGTGACCGTCATCGTGGAGTACCAGAGCCTGACCGACATCGACCCCAAAGAAGTGACCCGCCTGACGTTCATCGTGCCGCGGTAACGAACGAAAGACCGCGCGAGCCCTGTGCGTGCGTGTGGACCGACTGTGAGGTAGCCCGCCATGCCCGCGAACCGTGACTGGCATTCCATGCACCATCCCACGAGCCCCCTCCTCATGCGCCGGCGCACCACGCCGCGCAAGGACGCCCACCGGCGTCGCGGCGTCGCCGCCATCCTGGCGATGATGTTCCTGATCATGTTCGGGTCGCTCTCCGCGGCCATGGCCATCGCCAGCCGCGGCAACGTCACCACGGCGGCGACCAACCTGCACGTGTCGCGCGCCCACCACGCCGCCGAGACCGGCCTGCGCGTCGCGCAGTCGCGCCTCGCGGAGGGTGCCAACCGGTTTCTGCTTTCCAACAGCGACATCACCTCCAGCGTCGGCTGGGACCTTTGGCGGGGCAACACCGGTTCGCTGGGCACGATGAGCGTGCTGCCAGCGGCGACGGGCCGGCAGGACCTGACCGACCCCAACGGGCTCGCCGAGGCCATCGCGGAGGTTCACTCGCTCGATCAGAACGTTGTGGATGAGGCGGGCATCGAGGACGTGACCATCGGCAACGCCATGGCCGGGATGTCCGACACCGAGTACAAGACCACGCAGTGGGTGTACACGCCCGCCGTCGCGATCGAGGACGCGAGCGGCGACACCCCAGCACTCAGCTACTCGGTCATCTACGCACCCCTCGCGAACGGCACCGACATCCGCGCGATCGTCACCGGGTACGACTTCTCGTACACCCGCAACGGCCAGCCCATCACCCGCACGATGATGCAGGACTTCCGCCTATCCAAGCGGGTGAACCACGCCATCATCAGCCCCTCGCGCGTCATGATCGGGAAGAACGTCCATGTCACCGGCGACCTGGGCCTCCGGTTCACGGATGTCACGTACGACAACGGCAACCCCCTCGTCGCCCGCTCGGACTTCAAGGGCATCTCCGCCGACCTTGACCAGAAGCTCGACTTCCTGCTCTCCGCGCTCGAGGACTATGACGCCGACGGCGACAATCGCCTCCGCATCGGGCACGCCGTGGAAGACGACGGCATCGCCGGCGCGATCGACGAGTACGAGACCGCCACCGGCGACAGTGCAACGAACCCCTACTCGGACGCCACCGGGGACGGCTTTGTCGACGAGTACGACGTGTTCATCAAGGAGTTTGACACCAACGGCGACAAGCGCGTGAGCCGTTCCGAGTTCTCCGACAACTCGGGTCAGTTGATCGACGCGTCGCTCTTTGATCTCATCGATTCCTCCAACCCCGACCGTAACCGCAACGGCCTCTACGGCTTCATCGACTCCAACGGCAACGGGTTCTACGACAGCGGCGAGGTCTTCGTGGACGTTGATACGTCCCGCGATCCCAACGTCAACCGCGACCAGGTGCTTGGCTACCTCGATGGCTTCCTCGACAGGCGGGACCGCTACACCAAGGTCGTCGGCAAGCTCGTGTACAAGGTCGATCAGGACACGTGGACGAGCAACCAGGGCGCGGTCGTCACGCATGTCGAGGGTGCGATCCGCACGCCCGACGGCACGGCCCCGCAGACCTACAACGCCAACGACACGAACGTCCCATCCATCACCGCCGCCTCATTCTCCGGCACCAGCAATGATCTCCAGACCGCCGCCAACGGCAGCGCCTTTGCATCACAGGTCGCCGCGATGGAGCAGGTCCCGGGCGCCGGCGCCGCCGTGGCCAACACGCTCACGAGCGATGCCAACAGCGACGGCCGCCCGGACAACTACACGACCGCCTACTGGGAGAAAATGCCCTACAACAGCCCGAACTTCAGCGATTACTACTACCGCCCCGTCTACCGCAACATCGTGTTCCGCGATGTGCAGATCCCCATGGGCACCAACGCCCTGTTCGACAACTGCTGGTTCATCGGCGTCACCTGGGTGCGCACCGACACCACCAACACGCACTCGCTCTGGACCGAGTACGGCAAGATGAACATGGGCAACGACGGTTACCCCAAGTCCGCCGTCACCCGCTATGTCTACGGCGACAACTCCGGCGAGAACAGCTACCCCTCGATGCTGCCCACCAGCGCCACCCCGCCCAACCAGATGATCCTGATGGCGAACCCGCCCATCGACAAGGCGGACATCCCGGCCAACCAGGTGGCCTACGTCACCGGGTACAACAACCTGCCCGACCCTCTCGTCATCAGCGGCCTGCGCGTCGTCGACACAAAGGCCCGTTCCAACAACGTCCGCTTCCACGATTGCCTGTTCGTCGGGTCCATCGTGAGCGATGCGCCGCAGGGGTACACCCAGGTCCGCAACAAAATCCAGTTCACGGGCCGCACACGCTTCGTCCGTCAGAACCCGGACTACCCCGATACCGACAACCTGAACCCCGAAGAGGCCGACCTCGCCACCATCGAGAAGAGCAGCCTCATGCTCCCCGGGTATTCGGTGGACATCGGCTCCTTCAACAGCCCCAACACCCAGAACGTGGACCTGCACGGCGCGGTCATTGCCGGTGTGCTCGACGTCCGCGGCAACGCCGTGATCGACGGCGCGCTGCTCCTGACCTACGCCCCTGAGTACGGCGCAGGCCCGCTGCAGGATGCGCTGGGCAACCCCATCGGCAACCCTGCTTCGTTCAACACCACGCTGGGCTACTTCGGCTCCGATGACGGCGACGAAGAGTCCATCGATCCCAGCACGCTGCCGATCGTGAACGGTGTGCGGGTGGTGGGGTGGGACACCAACGGCGACGGCCTCGCCGATGTCGCGGCCAGCCAGGCTCAGCCGACGGGTTCAACACCGGTCCCATTCAACGGATTTGGCCGCGTGCAACTCCGGTTCGACCCCAATATCCGCCTGCCCAACGGCATCATGCTGCCACTGCAGTATGACGCGTTGCCGGCCACCTACCGGGAGGGCCGCCTGTGAAGACTCTGCTCCGCAACGTCAACCGTCGGCGCGGGTTCAGCATGATCGAGGTGCTCGTCTCGCTCATGATCACGGGCCTGCTGCTCACCGCGACCCTTACCGCTCTCGACGCGTCCTTCAAGGCCTACCAGGTCACGACCGAGGGCGCCTCATCCAACGTCATTGCCCGCACAGTCATGCACCGCATGTCGGCGATGGTCCGGACAGGTACCGACTTCGGGCCCTACCCCGACGACGTGCTTGACGCCGCGAACAACCCCATGGACTCGACGTTCATGGAGTTCAGCCTCGGAGAAGTGGCGGGGGGGACGCGTGTGGTGCGGCTGGAGCGTCGCGATGCGCCGCAGGGTTCCAGCGCGCCGTATGAGTTGTGGTACGTCGAGCAGTTGGTCGACGGCGCAGGCGCGGTGACGACCGACGAGGCCCGCCCGTTGCTTGTGGGGCTCACCGAGCTCAACTTCAACCTCGAGTACGACGTCGGCCCGCGCCTCAAGCGCGCGACGATCGACCTGACGGTGCTGCCCAACGACTTCCAGGACGCCAGCTTCAAGACCGAATTGCACACGGACACGATCCGGTTGGTGAGCACGGTCTCGCCGCGGAAGCTGGATGAGTAAGCCTCCACCTCCCGCCGCACGGATTGCCGATGACAGACAACCGCCCCGCACGCATGTGCGGGGCGGTCGTGTTTCGGCGGCGGGGCAGGATGGTGGTGGAGGAAGCCCGGCCGCCAAGGTGGATGAACTGCAATGCGTCGCGACACGGGTGAGGCGTCGCGACGCGTGAGCCTTTGGACCATCCGGCGAGCGGGGGTCGAGGGTGAACGCCCTGGAGGTGTTGCACCCCGAGGCGTCCGTGCCTTCTATGCCCCGGGTGAGCCCCCGCAGCGCGTCCTTGCGAGCGGGAACCACCCATCCTTCCGCCGGTGGCGAAAGCCTGCATCCTTGCAAACTCCCGCCGGCACTTGTCTTTCAGGCAATCCACGCCCACGGCCCTTCCGGGCGGCGGTGGGGGGCTTACTTCTTGTCAGCGCCGCGCTGTTCCAACGACCGCATGAGCTCCGGCAGCTGCGCGAACCGCTGCTGCAGCCCCTCGGCCCACGCCTGCTTCTCCCACACTTCCAGGCGCGGCCCAGCGCCGATCATCACCACATCGCTCTCCACGCGCAAGCCCGTCAGTTCCTGGTGCAAGCGCGGGAGCACGATCCTCCCCGCGGAATCCATCTCCACCCGCTCGGTCAGCCCGAAGTAGTTCGCTTCCGCCCCCGCCTGCTCCCCCTGCGGCGTCAGCGTCGCGTCGCCCCGCTCCGCAAGGCTCAGGAACCGCGCCTCGGTGAACAGCATCATGAGCCCACGACGCCACGGCACGCAGTACCACGCGTTGCCGTCCCGCTCGGGCCTCAGCAGCGCGCGGTGCTTGGCGGGGATCGCCAGGCGTCCCTTCGGGTCGATCGTGAGTTCTGCGTGCCCCGTGAAGATCATGGCGCGAGAACCGGCGGGAAGGGGGTGCGACGAGCGGTGCGGATGGAGTCACGACCGACGGGACGGGCTGGGGCATGGGTCGCGTCCTTGACCTGGTGTGCCGTCTGCCGCCGTCCAGCGATGCGGTCCGTCGCACGCACTGGGCCGGCCTGCGCCAACGTCCTGTCGGCGGGCAGAGTCTACCCATTCTGCCCCACTTTGCAACACCTCTCACCACTTGACTTGAAAATTGTGGGCAGATGTGGAAAGGGTGTGCATTTTAGGACGATGGTTCGGATTCTATTAGGAATATCGCGCGAGCACAGCGGGGCGCACATAAGGGGCGAACCGGCCATGCGTGCTTCTCACGGCGACCGACTGCCGGGAACCCGCGTCTCCGCCGGGCCGATTTGGTCTTCGGCATGGCCCTGTTGAAAAGTGGAAAACAAGAACTACGCCCCGGCGAACGGGCGCGTGTGCACATGCACTGGTGCATCAGTGAAGTGGCCCCGGTGGGACTTGAACCCACACGCCCCTTTCGGAGCCGCGGATTTTAAGTCCGCTGCGTCTGCCATTCCGCCACAGGGCCACTCCGGACAGTATGAAACTGCACGTCCCGAAGCGGGAAGTGGATGGGAGCAATGAACCTACCGGGTCTTGAGGGTGGCGAGGCCGCCGTCCACGCCCAACGTCTGGCCTGTGATCCACGCGTTCGCCGGGTGGATCAGAAACGCTATGGCGCGGGCGACGTCGATCGGCTGGCCGATGCGCCCCAACGGGTGCATGGCGGTGGACGCCTTGAGGGCGGGTTCGTTCTCAGTGATGCGCCGTGCGAGCGGGGTCGCGACCAATCCCGGCGCAACAGCGTTGAATCGGATGTTCGCTGGCGCGTATGTTGCGGCGGCCGAACGCACGAGGCCCTCCACGCCGGCCTTCGACGCCGCGATGGCCTCGTGGTTGGCAAGGCCGATCGCGGCCGCGCACGACGACATGAGGACCACACTGCCGCCGGTAGACTTCATGTGGCGGCCCGCAGCGCGGGCGAGAGCGAACGCGGTTCGCAGGTTCAGAGCCATGGTCTCTTCAAAGTCTGCCTCGGACGTCAGGTGTGCGGGCCTGAGCAGGATGGATCCCGCGAGGTTGACCGCCGCGGTGATGCCCGGGTGCTCCTGGAACACCGCATCAACGGCGTCGAAGCCCCGTGCGTCCAGACACGCCCAGCGCGCGTTGCAGGCGTGAGCAAGTTCCCGAAGCGGTTCTTCCGTCCGTCCGGCAAGCACGAGCGACCAGCCACTCGCATGCAGTTCCTGTGTCAGCACGCGGCCGATGCCGCCGCAGGCACCGATGATGAGGCAGGTCTTTGGGGTGGAAAGCGGATCGTTCATGGCGTCATGCTCACGGAGTTGGTGTCGATGGGATAAGCAAGAGCAGCGCGACGATGCCCCGCAGCGACCACGCGCCGGTCCGGACGAAGTTCGTGACGACGAGCAAGCGGCACGTGGGAGCGTCGGGCGCTTTCGCCAGGCGTGCGTGCAGCGGCACCTGCACCGCGAACGTCGAGACCCACACGACGCACAGCAAGCCCAGGCCGACCCATGGTGCCAGTGCGTGTTCCGTGCGATGCGGAATCATCGTGAGCGCGACCGAGGAAGCCAGTTCCAGCAGCATGACCGGGGCAACGACCCACGTTGTGCGTCGCTGGTGTGCGATGGCGTAGGCGACCGAACCCTCGGCGGGGACGGCCGCGAACAGCGGGTAGTGCACCACCTGGACAAACCAGATCAGGCCCACCATGAACCACGTCGTGGCGGCGTGGATGATCGGGACCATCTGCACGACAGGTTGGATCACGTCAGTGGGCACGCGAGCTCCGAAAGGTCCGGCTGGTCCGACGCTGTCTCAGCGCGGAACGAACGGACGACGCGCCCGCGGTGGATCAGGAACGCCCCGGGCATCTGGAACCCGTCGCCCTGCAGCATGCCGATGCCGTGCCCGCGGAGCAGCGCGCGGAGACCACCCATCCAGACGCGCGGACCGAAAAGTTCCAGGAACGATCCCCGCCGGAGCTCCAGTGCCCGGTACAACATCCGATCCGGATCGGCGATGAACGACGCGTTGTGAAAGCCGTACCGCGAAGCAACAAGAGCGAGAGCGTCAGGGTGTGGCGACATTCCCACGACGGCCATCGAATAGCCGGCGTTCGCCACATCTGTTTGGCGGGCGGCGGCGAGCGCCAGCGATTCGCGGCAGAAGGTGCAGCCCGTGTGGCGCAGCAGCAGCACGACCGTCGGACGTTCGTCGGTGATATTCGCGAGCGCGCGCCCGTTCTGATCTCTGAGCTGGCCGAGCGCGTGATCGAGGCTGGGAGCGCCGCCCGGCGGTGCCGGCTGGGCTGCGCGGGCGGCGTGCCAGAGGATCATGCAAAAGGGCGCCCACCATACCACGTCGTTGGTGAGGATCGTGAACCCCATGGACCAGGGAAGTTGGTCCCGCACCGCGGCGATCAAGAACCCGGTGGGGCCCAGCACCTTGCCCAGCAGCCCGACCAGCACGATGGGCCAGTGCCGAGCGGGATCGCGCGACGCAACCAGATAGCCCACGCCATACACGCCCACGATCATGCCGATGCACGCCCAGAGCTGGGCCGCCACCGTCGCGCCCTCCAACCCCGTATCGGCACCCGCTGGCACCACCCTAAGCACGCCGAGCATCCAATGGGGCACAGACACAGCGATCGCGCCCCACGCGAGGTTGTAGGAACCCGCGGCCAAGAGCCAGGCCCTCATCCAGCGCGGAGATGCAACAGCCGGAGTTTGAGCACGACTATCGATTGGAGCCTCCTGGGCGTGCGTGGAGCGCACGTGGTCCCCGGGGCTTTCGATAGGTTGTGCGATTTGGATTCGACACTCCGGGCGCGCGTCGGAGCCGTTCCCGCCCACTTGCGTGCCCGTCTCTACACCGTGCCATACATGCGGTCACCCGCGTCGCCCAGCCCCGGCCGGATGAAGCCGTGCTCGTCGAGTTGGCGGTCGATCGCGGCGGTGTAGATCTGCAGGTCCGGGTGGTCCTTGTGCATGCGGGCCAGCCCCTCCGGGCTTGCGACAAGGCAGATCATGCGGAGGTCCTTGGCGCCCGCGCTGCGCAGGATGGTGACCGCTTCGGACGCGGAGCCACCGGTGGCGAGCATCGGGTCCACAAGTACCACGGGCCCCTCGTCGATGTCACGAGGCAGCTTGCGCAGGTACGTCGTGGGGCGCAGCGTGCGCTCATCGCGCGCCATGCCGAGGTGGCCGATGCGTGCCTCGGGCATCATCTCCAGGATGCCCTCGGCCATGCCCAGCCCCGACCGCAGCACGGGCACCACGGTGATCTTGGCGGAGAGCCTTCGGCCGGGCGTGCGTTCCAGTGGGGTGTCGATGTCGATCGGCATCGTCGGCAGCGTGCGGGTCACCTCGTACACCATGAGGCCCGCGATCTGGTACAGCAGGGCGCGGAACGGGCGGTGGCTGGTGGTCTGGTCGCGGAGGTAGCCGAGTTTGTGCTGGATCAGCGGGTGATCGAAGACGACAACGTTGGGGTACGTGGAGTCAGGTCGGCCCATGACGAACGGTAGGGGATGGGCGTCTTGCTCGCGTGGCTGTGACGTGCGGTGGGTCGGCTGACATACACGCATCCGCGATTCGCGCCGGGTCACTTCCGTTGGATCTACAGTGCCGCATGACCCTAGACCAACTCCACCGCCTCGCCTTGGACGCCGCGTATGAGCAGGCGGTGAAGTCCCGGAACGAGGGCGGCATCCCCATCGGATCTTCCCTGGTGACCAGGTCCGGCGTGGTGGTGGCGCTGGGGCACAACCTGCGGGTGCAGCAGGGTGACCCCACGGCCCACGCCGAGACCGTGTGCATCCGCAACGCCGGCCGCCGGCGCGACTGGGACCATCTGATCCTCGCGAGCACGCTCTCTCCGTGCGCCATGTGCAGCGGTACGGCGGTGCTCTACCGGATTCCGACGGTGGTGATCGGCGAGAACGCGACGTTCCAGGGTCGCGAGGACTGGCTTAAGGCCGCGGGCATGCAGGTGCACGTGCTGAACGACCCGCGGTGCGTGGCGCTGATGCGGGAGTTCATCGCGGCCAGGCCAGACCTGTGGAACGAGGACATCGGCAAGTAGCACGCACTCCCCGACCCGCAGCCGCTCCATGCCCGTTCCGCCCCGCATAGCCTCCCGCAATGGCACAGGTTTCTGCGAAGGTTCCGGACAAGTTCAACGTGCTGCTCATCGGCGGCGGCGGGCGGGAGCACGCGATCGCGCTGGCGCTCAAGAAGTCGCCACGCCTCGCCGCGCTCTACACCAGCCACCCAGAGAACCCGGGCCTCGCCGCGGTCGCCATGCCTGTCGATGTGCCCATCTCTATCCGTGAGATCTACCGACTCCAGCAGTTCATGGAGAAGAAGGCCATCAATCTGGTGGTGATCGGCCCGGAGGACCCGCTGGCAGAGGGCTTCACGGACAAGCTGGCCAGTTCCACATGCCTGGTCTTCGGCCCCACCAAGGACGGCGCTCAACTTGAGGCCGACAAGGCGTGGTGCAAGCAGTTGCTGCGTTCGGCGTCCGTCCCCACGGGCGAAGGGCGTGTCTTCAGCGACCCCGAAGCCGCGCGGGGATACCTGGAGTCCCGGTGCGTGGACGATCCCGCACTTGCCGCGCTCCTGACTCGCGCTGACGAGCACCCGGACCCGCAGGACCGCCGCAAGTTCATCGAGCGCGAAGTCTGGCAGAAGAAGGAACTTGCCGCCGCCTACGAAAAGCCGCGTCCCAGCCTTCCCGTCATCAAAGCCACCGGCCTCGCCAAGGGCAAGGGTGTCATCCTGCCCGCGACGCTCAAGGAAGCACTGCAGGCGATCGAAGAGATCATGGTCCGGCGCGTCTTTGGCGATGCCGGGCGGCAGGTCCTCATCGAGGAGAAACTAACTGGCGCGGAGGTTTCCGTGCTGGCGATCACCGACGGCTCATCCATCCTCATGCTGCCGCCCGCGCAGGACCACAAGCGTCTGGGCGACGGCGACACCGGCCCCAACACCGGCGGCATGGGCGCGTTCTGCCCGGCGGACACGCTGGACGAAAAGACCATGCGCACGGTGGAACGCGACGTGCTCGTGCCGACGCTCGATGCCCTGCGGCGCGACGGCATCGACTACAAGGGCGTGCTCTACGCGGGCCTCATGCTCACGCACGCGGGGCCAAAGGTGCTCGAGTTCAACTGCCGCTTCGGCGACCCCGAGTGCCAGGCGATCCTCTCCCGCCTCGACAGCGACCTGCTCGAACTCATCATCGCCTCCTGCACTGGCACGCTCGCCGAATGTGAAGTCCGGTGGAAGTCCGACGCCGCATGCACCGTGGTCATCGCCGCCGAGGGCTACCCGGAGAAGCCCAAGACGGGCGTCCCGATCCACGGCCTGGAAGACGCGGCAAGAGTGCCCGGCGTCACTATCTATCACGCCGGCACCAAGCGCGACGCGGTGGGCCACATCGTGACCGGCGGCGGCCGCGTGCTTGCGGTCACCGGGCTTGGGAAGGATGTCAACGACGCACGCGCAAAGGCGTACGAGGCGTGCAGCAAGATCAGTTTCCCGGGCATGGTGATGCGATCGGATATTGGTGGCCGTTGAGGGCCGAGTGGCCCCGGGGCTGGCACTGACTGCAACTCCAACTCACCCCATCGCCGCGCGCCGCAAGTTCAAGATCAATTCCACCTGCCCCGTCGGCCGCCCCGTCCGCTGCGCGATCTGCACGGCGGGCAGGCCCTGGTCCGCGAGCTGATACACCGCGGCGATGCCCGGGTCGCCGCTGCCCCCCATGCCGGTCAGCGCAGGAACCTCCACGGGCGCAGGCTTGAGCTCGGCATGTGGGGCTGCAGAAGCCGCAAGTGATGTCGTCGGCACCCGGGGCTTTGCGGCCCGCTGCGCCTGTTCCAGGTGTGCGCCCAGGCGTTCTTCCAACGCTTCCAGCCGCGAGATGCGCTCGTCGGCGGTCACGATGAGCCGCTCCAGCCGCTGGGCCCGGGTGTCGAGTTCCCGCGCGAGGCGGTCGGTCAGTTCCTGCATGTCTTCCGCCAGGTTGGGGTCGCTCGTTGAGGCATCCGCGTTGGCCGTCTGCACCGCCTTGGCCGCCCGGAGGGCCTTGGCCCGTGACGCGAGAGCCCACGCGATGAGGGCGGCACCCGTCAGGATCGCCGCGGCCGCCCACGGCACGACGCCGAAGGGGACCGCCGTAGCGGTGGGCGTCGAAGCGGGCTGCTGAGTGACTTGCTGGAGTTCCGAGCGGTTGGCGTCCGCCGGGGGCACCGGCGCGAGCGTGACGGGCTTCGTGCCCGCCTGCTGGTCCGCAAGGCGTGGTTCTTCCAGCACCAGGGGGCCGATCGGGCCCTCGGAGTCATCGGCGGGAATCTGCGGTCCGTACATCATCGTGTTCATGGCGGCATCCTGCCTTTGCCCAAGCGTATTCGTGCGGGTGCCCGCACCGGTATCATCGGTCCGTGCCCGCACCCAGGCGTCAATATACAGCCACCGCTCCGGCCCGCACGGCCCTGAGGCGTGAGCCCGCCGCCAAGACCATCGCCCGGGCATGGCGAGCCCTCACCGGCGGCGGTCGGGGACGCGACGCGTCGCGCCGCACGTTGCTGGCGTGCAGCGGCGGGTCGGACTCCGCCGCGCTGGTGCTCGCGCTCGCCGCCCACGCCCAAGACCCCGGCGCGTTGGTGGTGGGGCACATCGTGCACGACATGCGGCCCCGCACGCAGGTGCTCGGCGAGCGTGACCGCGTTCGGGGGCTTGCCGAATCGCTCGGGCTGGACTTTGTCGAGGCCGCCGTGCGTGTGCGGGGCGTCAAGGGCAACGCCGAGCGCACGGCCCGTGACCGGCGGTACGCTGGCCTAGCCCAGTTGGCGAGCGACGCAGGTTGCGGGTGGATCGCGACCGGCCACCAGGGCGATGACCTTCTGGAGACCGTCCTGATGCGCCTGGTGCGGGGCACGGGCGTGCGTGGGCTGGTGGGTGTGCACGAATCGCGCCCGCTCGAGGGCTCGGCGGTCACGCTGATTCGCCCCATGCTCGGCGTCACCCGTGCCGACGCGGATCGCATCTGCGATCTCGGCGGCTGGAAGCCCAACGAGGACCCCACCAACGCGGACACAACGCGGCTGCGCGCCCGCCTGCGGCACGACGTGCTGCCGGTGCTGAGGGAGGTTGCGCCCGGCGTCCACGAGCGTGTACTGGAGACGTCCCGCGTCATGGCGGGGATCTCGCATTGGCTGGATCGTGCACTGCTGGGCGAGGGCGCGGTGCTCTCCCCGAACTCTGAGTTTGTCGAGGTGACGCTGCCCAGGGCACGCGCCCGTGAGATGCCTGCCGCCGTGCTCGCCGGACTGATCCGCGACGCCGTGCGCCGGTGCAGCGGGTCGCTCGACAAGCTGCCCGCAAGGGCGGTGGCAGACGCGTGCAGTGTCATTCAGGGCACGGGCACCGACCGCAAAGTGCTGCGGCTGCCGGGCGTCGAGGTGCGTGTCTCCGCGAGAGAGATCGTGCTACGGCGGCGGTAACACGTGATAGTGCGATTCGTACCACGTGCGACCGCCCCGGAGCAATCGAACGTGTCCCCGTGGCCGCAATGGCGGGTGGCCTTCACCACCGACTACCCTCCCGACCCCGGGGGGTCGGTTGGGGGAGGTGGGGGCTTTTCTCCCACCGACCACGACCGCATCATCCACACACGACCCAAGGAACCACCCATGGAAAACACAGCACTCCTCAAAGCCCTCTGCGAAACCCCCGGCGTCCCCGGGCGTGAAGAACGCGTCCGCGCCCTGATCGAGAAGGAAGTGGAGGGGCTGTTTGATTCCGTGGAGACCGATGCGCTGGGCAACCTCATCTGCCGCCGCATCCCCCGGGTGGTGACCAAGGGCAAGTCCAAAGGCAAAGCCACGGAAGAGAGCAAGGACGGCGGCCCGCTGAAGGTCATGCTCCTCTGCCACATGGACGAGATCGGGTTCTACACCACCGCCATCGACGATAAGGGATTCCTGTGGGTCAACCCCGCCGGCGGCTTTGACACGCGGAACCTCTTCTCCCGGCGCGTCCTGGTCGTGACCGACGACAAGGACTACGTGGGCGTCATGAACCCCGGCGGCCGCCCCATCCACATCAGCAGCATGAAGGACCGCGAGAAGGTGCCGGAAGTCAAGGAGTTCTTCGTGGACGTGGGCATGAAGCCCGACGCCGTGAAGAAGGCCTTCAAGGTCGGCGACTACATCGTCATGCACGAGCCCGCCATCGACATGGGCGACAAGTTCGTGAGCAAGGCCCTGGACAACCGCGTCGCCTGCTGGCTGGGCATCGAGGCCGTCCGCAAGCTCGAGAAGAACAAGACGCCACACGCCTGCGAGGTCATCGTCGCCTTCACCACGCAGGAGGAAGTCGGCCTCCGCGGCGCCAAGACCGCCAGCCACGCCGTCGCCCCCGACATCGGCCTGGGCATCGACGTCACCCTCGCCTGCGACACCCCCGGCGTGCCGAGCGAGGAAACCGTCACCAAGCACGGGCTGGGCTTCGGGCTGCACATCAAGGACTCGTCCTTCATCAGCGACTACAAACTCACCGCCGAGGTGGAGGCCCTCGCCAAGAAGAACAAGATCCCCTACCAGCGCACCATCCTCGCCGCCGGCGGCCAGGACGGCGCCGCCGCCCAGCAGGCCGCCGCGGGCGCACGAGCCGTCGGCATCACCGTCGGCACCCGCTACATCCACACCGTCACCGAAATGATCGACAAAAAGGACCTCTTCGCCGCCCGCGACATCCTCGCGGCGTACATCGCGGCGCACTGACCGCCCATCGGAACTGGCATTGCCTGATCTCGGCCCTCCTTCGCCGCCGTCCCTCGTCAGGACGGCGTTTTTCTTTCTCGGAGTCCCTCACTTGTGGTTTTTGACGGCGCTCCCCGCCTGCGTCTCACGCTTGGGGAGTGTCCGGCGAACCGAACACCCTGATTCCGCACGTAAGGAGGGCTCCTTGCACCGCTCATTCCAGATCCTTCTCCCGTTGCTCGCTTCCGCCTCCTCAGCCCTCGCACAATCCACCGCATTCACCTATCAGGGTGAGTTGGAGAACTCGGGAGTACCAGCGAACGGCCTCTTCGATATCCGCTTCACGCTCTTTAATGTCGCCTCCGGCGGCACGCAGCTCGTGGTGCCCCAGTGCGTCAACAATGTTCAGGTCACCGACGGAAAGTTCACCGTGCCGATCGACTTCGGCCAGCAGTTCGCGACGGGGGACCCGCGATTCCTGCAGATAGAAGCACGGGCCGATACCGGCTTGTCGTGCGCAACCACCGCCGGCTTCACCCTCCTCGTGCCCCGCCAGCCGCTGGCGGCAGCGCCGCTGGCGAGTCACGCCAAGTCCGCCTTCGCCCTTGACGCTCCGGACGGCTCGCCGCTCAACGCTGTCATCGTCGACAACAACGGTCTGGTGGGCATCGGAACCGCCGTCCCGACGCACTCCGTGCACATCGCAAGCACGGGCCCAACCATCGCGCTCCAGGACACCGACTCGACGACGCAGCAGGTCGGCTACATCAGTTACCGCGACAGTGCGAACTCCGAGCGCGGCTGGGTGGGCTACGGCACTCCCGGAAGCCCCGACCTTTCCGTCGTCAACGCGCGAGCCACAGGCAAGATCGTGCTGCAGACATTCGGCGGCGGCGGCTCGGTCACTCTACCCACGGACAGCCTGGGCATCGGCACCGCCTCGCCCTTCACATCGTTGCACATCGCGAATGAAGTACCCGCAATCACGCTCCAGGACATCGGCAGCAACTCCGCTCAGGCCGGGTATGTCAGCTTCCGGAACGGCAGCGCCGCCGAGACGGCATGGATGGGGTACGGAACGGCAGGTAGCCCGCACTTCACCATCATCAACACCCGCACGAGTGGCAACATCGTCATCGACCCGGGTCCTGGCGCGGCAGTCCAGGTGCCCGTCCTCGAGATCACCGGCGCCGATCTTGCCGAGAAGTTCCCCGCCAGCGAGAAGCTCGAGCCCGGCACCGTTGTCGCTATCGACCGCGAGAACCCCGGCCGGCTCTGCATGGCGCGCGGTGCGTACAACCGCTGCGTCGCAGGCGTCGTCAGCGGCGCCAACAACTTCTCGGTCGGTGCCGTGCTCGGCAACCTTCCAGGTCAGGAAGACGCGCCCGCCATCGCCCTCTCAGGCCGCGTGTTCGTCTTCTGCGACGCCGCATCCGGCGCAATCGAGCCCGGCGACCTCCTCACGACCTCCCACACGCCGGGCCACGCGATGAAGGCATCCGACCGCGATCGCGCGCACGGCACCGTGATCGGGAAGGCCATGGAGCCTCTCGACTCTGGCAAGCGTGGCTTGGTCCTCGTGCTCGTCAACCTGCAGTAACGGAGAAGCAGCCATGCACCGAGTGTCCTTCGGGCCAATCCTCGCCATGGTGGCGGTGGTGCTCACAACCTCGTCCGCGACCGCCCAGCTCTTCGAAGCGCACTATCTGTTCCGAGGCGGGTACCCGATCGCCGAGACCGCCTGGAGTTACCGCGTCGAAGGTGTCGCGCACGATAATGACCACTGGTACTTCACCATGTCGAGGCTCCCGGCGACGATGTCGTTCTCCGCCGTCTGGAAGGTGCCGGTTGGTGTCGACCTGCTCACCGTGGCGGACAGCACGCCGGGTGTCACCAGACATTCAATCACCAACACCCACGTGCTTTCTCAGTACCAGGCGTTCGGGGACGGGGATGTCTACCGCTTCAACGGGATCGACTATCTTGTTGTGCCGCTGTCGCGCGGCGGTGGGTGTCTCAGTCAGCCGGCGAGCGTCGCCTTCTTCCGCTGCGATACGCTCGCGTTTGTCGGAGTTGACGAGCTGCCTGGGCTGCCTTGCGGCGCGGAGTGGATCGCCGTCAACGACGCCGGCGAGTTGTTCACGTCCCGAGACCACATTGGGCTACCCACCGCGGGGCAGCAGGGGCTTCTGGTCTACAACGTGAACTGGGCCTCGCTCTCCACCCCCGATCCGCTCGATGTCACATTCAACCGTGAGATACCGCTGTGGAACGAGAGCGGCCAGTCGCTCGAACTGTTCCACATGCAAGGCGGGGACTTCACGCCCGGGGATCAGCTCCTCTACCTCAGCAGCGGGTACTTCGACGAAGACAATGACGCGGCCGATCGCGAGGGCATCCACGTCATCGACACCACGACGTATCAACGCGTACGACATTCCAGCCGCGGTGTTGCCGGCCAGCTCTTTGACTGCTACTACGACCCGGGGCACGATACGTACGAGCAGCCGCAAGGACTGACGCTCTGGGATCTTGACGACGGCCGCGCACCAGGCATCAAGGGTCAGCTTCACGTGCTGGTCGCCGAAGGTTTCTTTGAACGTGTCGACTTCAAGCACTACACCCGTGCTCTGACTGTTGATCGAGCATGGAGCGGCTGCCAGACGGGCACGCCGCAGTGCCCGTTCAGCAGCATCCCCGCCGCGATGATCCGTGCGTGGGAGGGCTCGGAGATCCGCATCCGCGCTGGTTCCTACCCGAACCCGATCAGTATCTCGCAGAGAGTCCGTCTGAGTTCGGAGAACGGTACCGTCCGGATTGGCGGTTGAATGAGAACGCAAACAACGGTCAACGCCGTCGTCAGCTCCGTCCGGAATGGCAACATGATCCTCAAACACGCAGCCGCGATACAGCGATCGCGATTGCCGACGCGTCGCGTCCAGTTCACATTCGACGCCGGCCAGGTTGGGATCGATGCACCCTGAGAAGTGGTTCCCGGCGCCACACGCGTCGTACGCTTCTCAATGCCCGTCCAATCCTTCTTGCCGCACGCCGTCATCACCGGTGCCTTCCAGAAAGGCTGGCAAGGCCCAACGCTCGCCGGCTGCCTCCGCGGCATCACGCCCGCGCAGGCCCTGAAGCGCCCCGGCAAGGGCCGCAAGTGCATCTGGGAGCAGGTGCTGCACGCGGCGTACTGGAAGTACGCCGTCACGCGCATCCTCATGCACGCCGCCGACCCCGCCGCGGCGGAGGCGATGCAGGCCTTCCCGCGATCCCCCTCGAACTGGCCCCGCTTGCCCGAAGTGCCCGACGCCAAGGCCTGGAAGCGCGACATCGCACTCCTCAAGCAGTGTCAGTACAACCTGGAAGCCGTAGTCGAGAGCCTCGCCGACGCGGACCTCTCGCAACGCCCATCACTCAAGCACAAGCACACGCTTGCGTTCTACATCGCCGGCGCGGCCGCTCACGACGCGTACCACACGGGGCAGATACAACTTCTGAAGAGGCTCTGGCGCGAGCCCGAGCACAAGGGACGCCGCTGACTCCCGCTCAGGCCCGAGCCTGAGCCTCTTTGGCAGCGTCCTGCTCTGCCGTCTCCGGCGTCGATGGAGATACCGCCGCGGGCATCTGCGGCACCAAGCCCGCCGCCATCGCGGCCGCCTGGGCCTCCAGGTGCCTGCGCCGTGCGATCTTGATCGCCGTGACGCCGATGAACGCCGCCAGCAGCATCGCGAGCATGTAGACCATGCGGGCGCGGCCCAGGCTCACGAGGGCCCCCAGCAGCGCGAACGACCCGGCGATGCCGTACAGGATGAACACGGCCTTCTTGACGCCGAACGCCCTCTTGAGCATGTGGTGGATGTGCTGGTCGTCCGCCGCGGAGATGCTCTTGCCCTCCATCTTGCGACGCACGATGGCCAGGGCCGTATCGATAATCGGCACCGCAAAGCAGATGAGCCCCGCGACGACGTACTGCGTCCGCCCCATGTCGCCCATCGACAGGATGATGACGCACATGACAAAGCCCAGCAGCAGGCTCCCGGCGTCCCCAAGGAAAATCGTCGCCGGGTTGAAGTTGTGTGGCAAGAAGCCCAGGCACGCCCCGATCACGGCCAGGATCAGGACGATCCGCTGCGAATCACGCGGCCCATCATCCATGAGCGCCATGCCCAGCGCGATGACGAGCAGCCCAACCGCCGAGATCGCGCTCGTGCCGCTCAGCAGCCCGTCCAGCCCATCCAGCAGGTTGGACGCGTTGCACAGCGCCACCACCGCCAGCCCGATGATCGCGGTGCCCACCCAGTAGACCACGTCAATCGGGACACCGGCCCCCTGCACCCCCGGAATCGGCACATGGAACAGCAGCGTCTCGACACCGCCCTGCCAGGTGCTCTCTAGTCCAACCGCTTTCGCAATCGGGAGGATCAGCCCCGCCGCCAGCCGTACGCCCACCGTGTCGATTGCCAGCGCCGCCGCGGCGAACAACTGCCCGCCGATCTTCACGCGCGGGCTGATGCTCATGACGTCGTCGAGCACGCCCACCGTCACGATCACCGTCATCCCCAATAGCACCGACACCGGCACTGGCCAGCGGATGCCGTCCTCGTTGGTCCACTGCGTGTGGTGAAACTCCACCAGCGCGGGGAACCGGATGGCAAACAGGCTGAACAGGATGCCCGCCATCATGCCCAGATAGACCGCGACGCCACCCAGGTACGCCACCGGCACCTTGTGCACCTTGCGTGGGTCGCTGGGCCGATCAATCACGCCGTTCATGATCGCCAGACGTCGCATGATCGGCGTCGCCACCAGGGCCACCAGGAACGACACCATCAGCACACCCGCATACCCCTCGAAGATGCTGATGCGTGTAGGGCTCGCGGCATCCACGGTCGGCGCAGTGGCCACCAGCGGCCCATCGCCGCCGGTAATCGTCGTCAGAATGCCGAGAAGACCGTCCACCATGACTCCCACGATCAATGCGACGGTGGCGGTGCGTTATCAGACGCACCTGCAATCCACGCCGCGACATCCTGAATCGTCTTTTCGAGCGGGATCGTTGGGCGAAACCCCACAGCCTCCCCAATCCGCGCAAGGTCGGGACGTCGCTGCCGGAGGTCCTCAAACCCCGTTGAGTAGGCCTCCGCGTAGGGGACGGTCCGCACGCCCGACGACGATCCAGTCACACGCAGAACGATATCCGCCAGCTCGCGGATCGTGACCACGCGGTCGGACCCGATGTTGAAGACCCGCCCGTGGCACGCCGGGGCGTCGAGCAGGGTCGGCAGCACGCCGGAAACATCGCGGACATCGCAGAAGCAGCGGGATTGGGTGCCATCTCCGTGCACCTCCAGCGGCACCCCCCGTAGCGCAGCGCTTACAAAGCGGGGCAGCACCATCCCGTAGTCGCCCACCTGCCGCGGGCCCACGGTGTTGAAGAACCGCGCAACAACGACTGGCAGACGGTGCTGCTTGTGATAGGCCAGCGCCAGGTACTCGTCGATCGCCTTGCTGCACGCGTACGACCAGCGGGCCACATGCGTGGGACCATAGACCACGTCGTCATCCTCGCTGAAGGGGCTCTTGGCCGCCTTGCCGTACACCTCGGAGCTCGACGCGATCAGCGTCGGTGCGGGCGAACCGCCCGGGCCGTGCGTGACGGCGAATTCCAGCAGCGCCCCGGCGGCGTGGATGTTCGTGCTGATGCTGCGGATCGGGTCTTCGACGACCAGCTTCACACCCACCGCGGCGGCGAGGTGGTGAATCGAGTCAAACCGCTCGGCGCGCAGCGAGGTGCCCAGGGCGTGCTCAAGCGAGTCGTGGATGAACGTGAGGTGGTCGTGGTGCGCGGGCAGGTTGCCCCGCCGCCCCGTCGAGAGGTCATCCACCACGACAACATCGTGCCCGCGCGAGAGCAGCAGGTCCGTCAGGTGCGAGCCGATGAAGCCCGCGCCGCCGGTGACGAGGACGCGTTGGCGGGCGTGCGGGGGCATCGGTCAACCGTAGCGGCTCAGGCCTCGTCCTGGTAGGCGGCGGCCGCCTTGATATTGCCCTTGAGGTACCCGCCCGCGGCGTGGCGCACGCCGTTGACGACGATGCCGAGGAGTTCCGCACGCGACTCCGAGAGTTCATTCTTGATGCGGGCGACCATGCCCCGCTTCTCGGAGAGTGCGCGGACGACGAGGATGCTCGCGTCGCACTTCTGTGCGAGCGCCAGACCATCGCCCGCCACGATCGCGGGGGCCGCGTCCACCAGCACGATGTCGTAGTGGGCGCGGGCCTTGGCGAGCAGTTCCACCATGGCCTGTGTCGAAAGACGCTCGTAGATGCGGTGCTCGCGGGAGCCCACGGGCAGCAGGTCCAGGTTCGGCGTGCTCGACGCCTGCACGAAGGCCTTGAAGTCGCGCCCTTCGCCCAGCGCATCGGCCAGGCCGGGCCCCTCCGGCAGGCCCAGCACGCGGTGCAGGGATGGACGGCGGAAGTTGGCGTCGATCATCAGCACCTTGCGGTCGCTGGCCGCGAACGCGTGGCCCAGGTTGGTGACGGTGGTCGTGGCGCCACTGCCCGGCAGGCCGCTCATCACGAGGATCGTGCGGTGGTCGGCCTGCTGGATCCGCTTGATGATCGCGCCGCGCAGCTGGCGGAACGACTCCGCCACCACGCCCTTGGTGCGGTCGCGGAACGCCGTCTCGGCGGCCCCCTGCCCGGCGGGGTCCTCCGACGCGTCCGGGATGTAGCCCAGCAGCCGGGTGCGCGGGATGAGCGCGATGTCCGAGGGGCCCTTCACGCGCTGGTCGACCAGTTCCCGCAGGAACAGCACGCCCGCTACGAGGGCCAGCGTGATGATCATGCCGGCCGGCACCAGAATCTTGAGCTTGGGGAAGTCCGGCACGGTGGGGGGGCGCTCGACCTGCTGGAGCGACACGCGGTTGGCCGAATCCAGCAGCGTCACGGCGGTGATCTTCTGCAGCTCCTGCTGCAGCAGGTTCTTCTGCTCCACGTTGGTCTGGATCTGCTGCTTGAGGTCCGCGACGGTCTCGGCGGCCTTGTTCAGTTCCACCAGCCGGGTCTGCAGCGCACTGCGCTCGGCGCGCATGCCGTCGATGCGGATCTTGTACCGCTCCGCGGCCTTGCGGCGGGTGTCCAGCTCGCCGTCGAACAATCTGCGGAGGACTTCCTTGCGCTTGAGCTCGATGTTGTCTCGCTCGCCCTGCAGGCGGGACTCCAGCTGCTTGTACGCTCGGGAATCCCGGCCTACCTGGGTGAGGAGCGACTGGAGCTGGGCCTCCATCTCAGAGATGCGGCCCCGGGCGTCGAGGATGACCGGGTCCTTCTCGGCGTCCGATTCCATGTCCTGGCCGAACTGCGGCCCGGCGGGGCTGTTCTTCTCCGCCTCCATCTGCTTCACGATTTCCTCGAGCTGCGTCTGGTCGCCCTCGTCCTCGATCAGCTTCTGGTTGAGCTGCTGGAGCTGCGTCGCCGTCGCACTCACCCGGCCCTCGATGTCGTCGAGCTGCTTCTCGTTGATCAGCGTCTCACGCCTGGTCTGGAGCGTCAGGATGCTGCGGTCAACCGTGTCGATCTGCTTGTTGAGCGCCGCCAGGCTGTCGTCGAACTTGCGCTGCCCCTGTTCGCGGAGCTGCTGCTGATACTTCTCGCGGACGGTGCGGACGATGGCCGTCGCGTCGTCGCGGTGCTTGTACGTGTAGGAGAGCATGATGAGGTTCGTGGTGGGGATCACGCGGGCATCGATGTCCTCGCCCAGGTCGCGCGCCGCCGCCTCCGTGTTGAACCGCTCGATGCCCGTGCTCTTGTCCAACTCCATGTACTGCCTGCACCACTTCTCCGCCTCACGGAGGATGGCCGGGTCCTCCATCGCCTTCAGCAGCACGCCCTCCGAACGCATCACGCGAGCCTCGGTCTGCATGAAGCGGTTCATCTCGTCCGTGTTGATCTGCATGGCGTACACGTCGGAAATCTGCGCCACCGGCGGATCGACCTTGAAGTACGCGAACGGCCGCCACCTGGGGTAGAACTTCGCGAGCGCAAAGTGCGTCGCGCCGCCCAGTACCGCGCCCAGCACCAGCGCAACGAGCAACGCCCACTTGTACTTCTGGAGGAGCTTCGCCGGGTCGACGGTGCCCGCGGAGGCGGTGCTGGCGCCGCCGCTCGCCGGGTGCGGCAGCGGTCTTGGGGCGTGAGCGAGGGCCTGGCCGGGGGATGCGGGGATCGTCGTCATGCGAACGGAGCCTTCCTCTGTGACCGACTACGAATCACTATCATCGAACAGCCGCGGGCGTCGATGGGGTCCAACGGGCCAACCGGACGCTCAGACCATGCAACCACCCCGCCGCTGGCCCCACCGAAAGTGGGAGGCCATCGTTGGCGGGCAAAGCGACCGACGGCGGGCGGACCCCGCCCCTTCCTCCATTCGGTCCGATAGGCTGAGCGGTTTGAGCAGACCTCTCCGCTACGACCACGGGCACCCATCGGATCGCGCAGAATGGAGAAGTTTGCGCGATTGGGTGGTTACTTGCCCTCCAGGCGGGTGCGCAGTTCCTGCACCTGCTTTGTGATCTCCTCGGTGAACAGCCCGGGGGTGCGCTGCTGGAGGGCGTCGATGGACGACAGGGCCGTCTTCGCACTCTCGTAATTCTCGCTCTGGATGCACGCGTCCGCCAAGTGAATGGCGATGGTCAGGGCCGACCTGGGATCGGTCGATCGCTGCAGGGCGCGCTCGAAGTGGGGGACCGCCTCCTTGGCTTTGCCCGTCATCAGCAGCACCGTGCCGAGCGTGTCCTGCACGTCCGGGCTGGCCGGCGCCAGTTCGGCGGCACGCTCCGCGATCGGCAACGCGTCCTGGGGACGCTTGAGATTCTCCGCGAGGACGTAGGCCGCGTTGTTGTGCATCTCCGCGTTGTTCGGGAACGCCGCGATGCCGGCCTTCCACACGTTGACGGCTTCTTCGTAGCTGCCCAGGAGCAGGTGGGCGCGCCCGAGCTCGAACGTGGAGGCCTCGCGCAGCGCCGGCAGCTTTGCCGACTCGGCCGTGCGTTTCATGCCCGCGAGGCCGTCCGCCCGCGTCGCGGGGTCGTTGATCATGTCGGCGGAGCGGTAGTACAGCATCCAGTCCGGCGCGATGCCCGCACGCCCGGTGTTGTCCAGGTACTGGATGCGTTCCTTGACGTCCGGCAGCATGCGGGCCAGGTCACTGATCCACGCGTTCATGTGCGCGGGGCTCTCCGGGTTCGCGAGGCGCAGCGCGTCCTGCGCGATGCGCAGCGCGTCGGGCTTGCGCCCCTGCATCATGCGGATGCGGGCGAGTGTCATCTGGTAGCCCGGGCTCGCCTTCGCGGCCGCGCCCGCCTCGTCCACGACCTTCTCGGCCGCCGCGGGGTCCGCCCCCGGGTTGGCGAGCAGCGCCCCCGCGTACGTCAGCGCGTTGTACTCGCTGTTGTCGATCCGGTACGCCGCCTCGAAGTACTGGCGGATGAGGCCCATGTTGCGGGCCATGCCCGATACATCACCGGGCTTGACCGGCAGTTTCTGATAGAACTGACCCAGGGCGAGCTGCAGGCCCGGGTCGCGGGCCCGCTGGCGGGCCGCCTCGGACGCGAGCTCGTTCATCTCCTGGTCCTTGCCCAGGCGGAAGAGCTGGGTGAGCGTGCCGAAGAGCAGGTCGTTGTCGCCGGGGGCGAGCCGCACGGCGTCCCGCATGTCGGCTAGCGCGCCCGACTCATTCTCCATCTGCATCCGCAGCTGCGCGCGCCGCTGGTGGAACGTGGATTCCTGGGGTGCCAGCTCGATAGCGCGGGTCAGGTCCGCTTCCGCGTCCCGGAACGTCTTGGCGTCCTTCATGAAGAACTCGGCGCGCCGCAGGAACACCGTGGGGTTCGTCGAGAACTTCGCGACGGCCTGGTTCAGGGCGTCCACCTCGGCGCTGGACTTCTTCTGCGCTCCCGCGAGCTGGGCCGCCAGCAGCAGCGTGACCGCGTCCGGCTCGCGCCCGGTGGTGAGCTTCGTCAGCTCCGCCTGCGCTTCGTCGTACTTGCCCGACATCGTCAGCAGTTCCACCGCACGCTTCTGGTACAGGCGGTCGGCGGTGTCCGCGTTCGCCCCCGTCACGCGGCGGGCGGCCTCCAACGCCTCGGTGGCCTTGCCCAGGCGCGTGTACAGGTCGGAGAGGGCCCGGTCCACCTCCATCCGCTTGGGGTCCTGCCCGGCGCGGGCGCCTTCGAGCTGCGCGGTCGCACCGGCCACGTCGCCGCGGTCCAGCAGGAAGCCCGCGTACGTCCCGACCACGCCCGAGCGCTGGGCGGCGTCCGTCTTCGCGAGGAAGTCGGTGAAGATCTTCCGCGCCTCATCCTGCTTGCGCTGATTCCACTGCCACACGGCGTCGATCACGACGGCGTCGAGGCCGTCCTGCTTCGCCCGCACCTTGTCGATGAGTGGCCGGGCCTTGTCGTACTTGTTCGCCTGGATGTACAGGTCGGCGAGCGCCATCAGGTTCCCGCGGTCGTCGGGCCGGGTCCGCATCATCTGCTCGCGGCGCGTCACCGCCATCTCGCGGTCACCCACGGCGGCCTCGATCTCCAGCCACACCGGCAGGAAACGCACGTCGGCCTCGCCGTACCGCTGGAACTCGCGGGCCACCGAGAGCGCCTCGGTCATGTTGCCGGACTGCACGAGCACGTCCAGGAGGTCCACCGCCGTTGGCACGTCCGTGGGCCGAAGCCGCAGCGAGTCACGGAATGCCTGCGCCGCGTCCGCGCGGCGCCCGTCCCGCGCCAGGGTGCGGCCCAGGAGGCGGTAGACCTCCGGCTGCGCCCCGCCACGGCTCACGCACCCTTGAAGGATGGTGATTGCCTGCTTGACATCCCCCTGCTGCGCAAGGAACCGCGCGCGGTACGTGTCGCCGCCCTGGCTGTCCGCGTTGGACCGGGCCGCCTTGTCCGAAAGGGCCTTGGCCTCATCCATCTTGCCCGCCTCGAGCGCACGGAGGAACTGCAGCTCCACCACGCGTGCGTCTTCCGGCGCGGCCTTGGCGGCCAGATCAAGTTCGGCGATCGCCTCCTGCTCCTTGCCCTGCGCCACCAGCAGCGAGAACTTCTGGAGGTGCTTGTCTACCTCCGGCGCCGCGGTCTTGTCGATGTTCTTGAAGATCTCCGCCGCCGGGTCGTCCGTCGCCAGCATCCGGCGACGCTCCTTGAGCGACTCGTTGTCCGGGTTCGCGGCGATCATCTCGTCCAGCACCTTGAGCGCCAGTTCCTTCTGGCTGTCTCCGGCGAGAGAGTTCGCGTACGCGATCGCCAGGCGAGGGTCCTTGTGCTTGGCGTAGCCGTCGCTCAGGATCTGCAGGATCTTCTTGATGTTCTCCGTGGTCACGCCCGACCGCCGCACGGCCTCCGCCTGGAGGATCACGTTCACCACCGGGTCGCTCGAGGAGCCCTGGCCCGTGAACGCGGCCATGAGGTCCGCGCCCTCCTTGGCTGTGGCGTTGGTGGGGTCCAGCCGCAGCACCTGGCGGTAATAGTTGAGCGCGGGGGTGTACTCCTGCAGGTTCGCGTGCGCGTTCGCGAGGGACAGTATCGCGCCGATGTTCGTCGGCTGCAGGCGCACGACCGTCTCGAAAAGGTCGCGTGCTGCGCCGATCTGGTTCTGGCGCAGCGCGATCAACGCCGCGAGCTGCACCGCCTCCGGGTTCTTCTTGTCCGTCTTGCGGTTGTACTGGTCCAGCAACTGGCCCGCGCGGACGTTGCCCTCGCTCGTGCCCTCGAGCACCGCGAGCGTTGCGTCGACCAGCAGCAGCCGGATGGAGTCGGCCGACTCCAGCTCGGCGAGCTTGGTGCGCAGCCCCTTGGCCATCGCGATCGACGCCTCGCGGTCCGCGCCGGCGTCCTTGGCCAGGGCGCCGCGGGCCGCCAGGTACGCCTGCTGCGCCAAGGCACCCTTCCGCATGTCAAACAGCATGCGACCCTCGATGCTGATCGGCGGCGTGGGCAGCTTGCTGATCTTGTCGTACTGCTCGATCGCGCCGGCGGTGTCGTTGCGCGCCGTGAGGATGTCCGCGAGGAAGCCCAGCAGCTGCGGGCTGTCCGGGCGTGCCCGCAGGCTGTCGCGGGTCAGTTCCTCCGTGCGGGGCAGCGCAGCGCCCACCACCATGTTCTCGACATTCCGGAACTTCGTGAGCAGGTCCTCGTCGAGCGGCCCGGGCATCTTCTTGGCCGAAGCCACGGCGCGGTCCAGGATCGGGATGGAGCGTTCCGTGAAGTCCTTGGACTCCTTCTCCGGGTCGCCTTTGCCCGCCGACTCCATCAGCCGCCGCTGCGTGCGGATGACATCCCGCTGGATCAGCGACAGCAGCACGTCCGGGTGGTCCGGGTTCGCCGCGAGGAACGCCGAGAGCGTGTCGTCACTTTCCCTCTCGAGCGCCGCCGCCTCGTCCCTGTTCAGCGCCTCGTACGCCTTGGCGGCCTTGCGGAGTGCAATGTCCGCGAGCGCCACCGCCGACTCACTGTCCTTGGGGTCCGCCTTGAGCGCCGCCTTCAGGTCCTTCACCGCCTGCGTGAGCTGGTCCTCCTTGGGGTTGGGGGCGTTGAAGTACAGGGACACATTCGCGATGCCCCGGTACCGCTTCAGCACTTCCCACGCGCCCGGGCCCGACGCCTCGTGCAGTCGGATGAACGTGTCCGCCTCGCCCGCGAGGAACGAGTACGACTCGGCGGAGAAAGGCGATGCCTCGACGAGCCGCCGCTGCAGGTCCATGTACGCGCGCTGCGCCGTGACGTTCCCCGCGTCCACGATCGCGAGCTGCCGCTGCGCGTTTGTCCAGTCGGTGTACAGCTTCTCGTAATTGGTCTGCGTCTCCGCGTTGGACTTGGACAGCGCGTCCACCCACTTGGAGAGGTACGCGGTGTTGGTTTTCTCCTTGTTCACCGCCTTGGAGTACTGCTCCGCCGCCTGGGTGTAGTCGCCCGCGGACGCGAACTTGTCACCGGTCCGGACGTTGTCCGTCGCCGTGTTGTTGAGCAGGTACGCCGCGACGCCGACGACGCCGCCGCACACGACGAGCACGCCGACAGTCAGGCCGACGACAAACTTGGTATTGACCTTGGAAGCCATGGATTACTCCGGTCCTCTCTCAATGCTGGGGAGCCCAGCGGAAGCGACAAGTCAGGGCCCGCATCATTCGGGCCCACGGGCGGTGAAGCCAGTCCAAAAACACCCACCAGAAGCGCAGGAATCACCCACCGGCCTTCTCCGGCACCGGCGGAGCACTCTTGTTCATCTCAACGTCCACCCAGTCCGGCGTGCACAGCATGATGTCCGGGAAGAGTTCGTCCAGCATGCCCGCCGCGGCCTTCGCAAGGTCCTCGCCGCTGGCCACCGTGGCGCTCGTGAACTGCACCTTCAGGTAGTACGCGTACCGCGTTTTGAGATCAAACGCCAGCAGCCGCACGTCCTCGGCCTTGCTCACGGTCCCGCCGTTGGCGATGAAGAAGTACCCCGCGTAGAACGGCCGACCACCCTTGTCCAGGAACTGCATCGTCCGCAGCCGGATGTTCTTCGCATCCCGCGGCAGCCGCACGTACGAGCCCGCGCTCGACCGCATCGTCACGATCGTGTCCTGGTACTCCTCCGGCACGTTGAATGTGCTCCACCTGGTCTGGTCCAGCGGCAGCGGCAGGTCCCCCAGCAGCTTGCCGATCCCCAGACCCCCGCCCACGAAGCACCTATCCGGCACGTGCGGCACGGTGTCGATCATGCCTGTGTAGTACGCCGCGTGGAAGTCGATCACCAGCGGGTGGTCCGTCCCAATGGTGTCCCGCCGGATGTACTCGCGTGAGACGTAGTTCTGCGTCCCCAGCGTCTGCTCCACCTCGGGGTTCTCGCGCCGGTCCGCCCGCAGCCGCACCCACGACGCCGTCTCCGATGGGATCGTCGTCAGCAGCCGCCCGTCCGCCGGGTTGATCGGCTCCTTCCGGAGCATCAGCTTGTAGTGCACGACAGCCGCGGAAAAGCCCACCGCGCCGAACGCGAGCAGCCCGACCGCGGCGAGCACCGCGGGATTGTTCCAGCGCAGGCCGCTCATGCCGGTGTCCCCTTCGTGTTCTTTGCACCCGGTGCGCCGTCCTCGCTCACGATCTTCCTCAGCGCCCACTCCACACTCAGGAACAGGAACAGCCCGGGGATCAGCAGCAGCGTCCCGATGATCATGTGTGCGTTGCCCGACGCCAGGTGCGCATCAAACAGCGACGCAAAGCCCAACGCCGCGACGCGCAGGATGTTCATGAACACCGCCACCGGCACCGCGAGCGCAAACAGCGCGATCCGCTGCCACCAGTGCTTGCACGAGAGGATCGCGACCGCCGCCCCCAGCGCCACGAACGCGATGACCATCCGCATCCCTGAGCACGCCTCCGCGACGCTCAGCGGGATGGTCCTTTGCTTGTACGTCAGCTCCATCACGTTGCCGCTCGCCTCGACCATGAACCACGACCCCGGCAGGCTGATGAGCTTCAGGATCAGCCACGCCCCCTTGGTCGCGATGAGCTGCAGCGGGAACGTCATCTTGATCATCACCTGCTCGGCCAGCGTGATGCCAAACAGCAGGTACGCGATCGGGATGAAGATCCGCTCGAAGATGGCCGTGCCCAGCACCAGCAGCGCGATCCCCGCGATCGTCAGCACCACTGAAGCCCCCTGCAGCATGTGGTTCGGCACGCCCACCACAAAGAAGAAGTAGCACATGAGCCCCAGCGCCGCCACCAGCAGCCCGGGCCAGAACGCCCGCGGCTCCATGCGGGAGAGCTGTTCACGCTGCCGCCACACCATGTACCCGGCAAAGAGCGGCACCACAAACGCGTGCCCCCAGTCGTCCAGCTTGTCCAGACTGTGCTCGCCCTGCTTGGCGAACCACCGCCAGAACAGCCCGACCAGCGCGATCATCAGCACCACCCCGATGCTCGCCCCAGCCGCGCCCCACGATGCTCCCTCCCTCCGCGTGGAATCGGTGGGGGCCATGGGCGCAACCGGTTGGGCTGGGGTGGATGACACGCGTTTCTAGGCCCTTTGCTGGAACTGCAGAACCCTGTCCATCGGCGGTTTGTGGATGTCGCCCAACGCCCCGGACCGTGCGGGACTACTCCTACGCACGCCCGTCACACGAAAGTTCGGGCCTTGCCGCCCTCATGCCGCCCGATAAGCCCGCGTTCCCTTCGATCCCAAGAAAACACCCCGCTCGCGCGGGGTGGTGAAAGTCGCCATCGCCCGCAAGGGGCATTGTTCGCACCATCGGCCCGTCAGGCCGAACCGTCACTGCCCAAACTGGTTGGTGGGCGGCGGGCCGAACAGGTCGTTCGAAACGTTCCGGTCCAGGATGAACCCGAACCCGTACGACGCCCTGAAACCGTTCCGCGTGACCGCCAGCGGCAGCGCCCACCACGTCGTGCCGATCGTCACCCGGTCGCTGGGCTTCAGGTAGATATCCGGCTGCGTGTGCTCCGAGATCGCCTGCAGGTCCAGCTTGATGACCGCTTGGCGGTTGCCGGGCAGCATGCGCGTCAATTCCACGCGGCTGGGGATGCCAAGCTCGCCCAGCCCCCCTGCCGAGTCAATCGCCCGCAGCAGCGTGAAGTCCGGCGCGACCTGGTAGGGGCCGGGGCGTGCAATCTCGCCGCCCATGTACACGAAGCCGCTGCTCGTCGCCGGGAACCGAACCACGTCGCCGGGCCGGATCACGATGTTGACCGTCTGGTACCCCTGCAGCAGCTGCTTCATAGGCACGCGAATGACACGCTGCGTGATGAGTTCGTCAGGCTTCGCGCGGATGGCGAGCGCCTCCTGCATGGTGGGGGCCTTCACCTTCACCCACTTGCCATTCAGGAACACCCACGATGCGCCGTCCCCCGCCGGCGCACCGGGCGAGGGCGAATCCTCTTCGATCAGGTCGATCAGCGGCTTCGCCGGCGGCTCCGCGGGCTGGCCGTCCTGGCGCCCGAACATGCCGGGGGCAGACTTGGGCTCGCTCTTGGGCTCGGCGGGCGGCGTGGCCTGGTCCTTGGTCTCCGGCGCGATCTGATCGATGATGTCGATCAGGTCCTGCCCCTGCGGCTGCTCCGCGGGCGGCGTGGGCGTGCCACTCTGGGGCACCAGGGGCCTGTTGTTGTTCAGTCCCGGGACAGCGCCGGAAACTTCTTCCGAAAGCGGCACCTGCCGGATGATGTACACCTCTTTGGTCGTCTCGTCGAAGTTGCCGGCCGAAGCCAGCGCCTCGAGCAGGCGGTAATCAGCCCGTGGGATCGGGTACAGCCCCGGGTTCTGCACCGCGCCCAGCACCGTGTAGGTCTGCTGACGCTGCGACATCGCGAGCACCTGCACCAGGGGGTCCTGCACCAGGCCCTTGGCGCGGATGGCCGCCACGATCTCCGCCATCGCCTCTTCCGTCGTGCGCCCGGCCACGCTGATGCGGCCAAGCTGCGGGATCTCGATCACGCCGCGGGCATCGACCGGAACCTCATACTCCTCGCGCTGCCCGATCACCACCACGTCGTACGCGATCACCCGAAGGACGTCGCCCGGCCCGATGCGGTACGACTCGGGCTGGGGGATCAGGTCTTCACGCAGCGGGTCGGAATACTCCACCACCTGCCCCGTGTCGTCCTCCACGCTCGCGATCCGGTCCAGGATCGGCATGATCGTGGGGGTGTCCTTGAAGCGGCCGAGCTTCGTGGGGTCCATGAAGGACTTCCCGCAGCCCGTCAAAGACGCGGCGAGAGCAAGGCCGCACACAGAGAGGAGGCCTACCGCGTTGATTGTGGGGGTCTTCATGCGTCGTTCCGTTTCGGCAGGTCTGTTCGTCTCCCCAAGGTACACCAATCCCTGCGTCCTGCAAGGCACCGGCGTGTGGGATGCACACGGTACGGCGTTGGAAAGCCGTGTGTGCGGTCTGGATGGTAGTTCCCGGACGGGCCGGACGCGTGAATACCAACGCGCAGAAACTACTCGGACGAGGGTGCCCAGACAACCGCCCCGCCCGAGCCTGCCACGCTTTCACCTACAATGCTCTCAGATGACACCGCAGCAGACATCGCAGCCGACACACCCCGCCGGCAGCACCCTCCCCGGCGCCCCGACCAACGACGGCATCGCCCGCACGCTCTCGCGCCATCCGCGGCCCCTGGGCGGTGACCC
Source organism: Phycisphaerales bacterium (assembly GCA_036261855.1). Lineage (GTDB taxonomy): Bacteria > Planctomycetota > Phycisphaerae > Phycisphaerales > UBA1924 > BJHL01. The sequence goes on from DATAKA010000100.1 coordinate 57,511, forward strand.
CCTCCGCAACATCGACCCTCCCAAGGTCAGCCTGTCGTCCATGGTCCTCAACAACAAGGCCGAGGACGGCACCGACGCCAAGCAGCAGCTCTCCCTGAAGAAAAAGCCCGACTGGCTCCGCGCCAAGGTTCCCGGCGGCCCCGAGTACCTCCGCCTCAAAAAGGTCCTGGCTGACCACAAACTCTTCACCGTCTGCGAAGAGGCCAACTGCCCCAACATGGGCGAGTGCTGGAGCCGCGGCGTCGCGACCATTATGATCCTGGGCGACACCTGCACCCGCGCCTGCGGCTTCTGCAACGTCAAGACCGGCCGCCCGCCCGTGCTGGACAAGGACGAGCCCCGCCGCGTCGCCGAGTCCATGCGGCTGATGTGGGAGCACGCCAAGCTCAAGCACATCGTCATCACGAGCGTCAACCGCGACGAACTCGCCGACGGTGGCGCGAGCATCTGGGCCGAGACGATCATCCGCACGCGCGAATCGTGCCCGGGCCTCTCCATCGAGGTGCTGATCCCGGACTTTGAGGGCAACTGGCCCGCCCTCCAGATGGTGATCGACGCCAGGCCCCACATCATCAACCACAACCTGGAGACCGTGCGCCGCATGTACCCCGCCGTGCGCCCCAGCGCCAAGTTCGACCGCAGCCTGGAACTCCTCCGCCGCGTCAAGGAACAGGGCGGCGTCGCCAAAACCGGCATCATGGTCGGCATCGGCGAACGCGACGAAGAAGTGCTGGCGCTGATGGATGAAGTTCAGAGCGCAACCAGGGTGAACGCTCCTTCGCTGTCTTCCTCGCCTTCCACCCCGTCTCTCCGTCTCTCCGTCTCTTCGTCTCTTGATTCCACCGACATCCTCACCATCGGCCAATACCTCCAGCCCACCCGCAACCACCTCCCCATCGACCGTTGGGTGACGCCCGACCAGTTCGCGACGTTCAAGACCGAGGGCCTCGCCCGCGGCTTCAAAGTCGTCGAATCCGGCGCCCTCGTCCGCTCGTCGTACCACGCGGACCACCAGGCGGACGTGCTGACGGAGGTTGGAAGAGAACGATTGTAGCTGGTGATCCACTCACTCTAACCGGAAGATTGAGTGGTAGAGACACTCATCGTCCAAACTCGTCAATCATTTCTTTTTCCCATGACGCCAACTCTGCGCCTGTTCCTTGCTGCCCACCTTTCTTGAGTGCCTCCTTGTATCGATAGAACGATCGGCCCGCTTCTTCGGTCAGGCCCAATCGCTTCTGAGCGAGGGCGATGAAGGCCCAGTTCGCTGCCTGAGACCGTCGCCCGCTGGCGACTTCGCCACTGTCTGCTTTGGTGAGAGTCTGTATGCTGGCCTCGAACAGCCCGGCCCGGTATTGCGCGACGCCCAGTGTGTTAATGCAAGTCGTCCACGCATGAGGATACAACTCAGCGGCGTGCTCCATCGTCCGTACTGCCTCAGCAATCTTCTCGGCACCGGTCATCGCGGCTGCTTCACGTGTTGCAATCTGCGGCCAGACTTGGTTGTTCAGCCGAGTAGCCTCCGCGTGCTTTTCACGATCTGCCTGAAGGGCCGCGTCTCTGTGCGCCTGCAACTTGTCGAAGTCAGCGGTCGCCCGCTCCCAATGCGCCGCACTCTCGGCATGCCCGGCGCCAGGTTCGGCAGTTTCCCAACGCTGGTGTAGCCGGTTTAGTTCCACGCATGCGTCTCTGAGAGCCTTGTCGCCATACTCGCTGGCTGCGTCAGATGCTTGTAGTCCTGCATGCGCGACGCCTAGTGCGACTGCCGACTCTGCAAATGCTCGCTGTTCCATAAGCGACCGTCCCAAGGCCAGGTGCGCAATTGCTCGGCGTCGATCTCCCGAAGGCAACGACCGCTCGCATAGTTCCACGATCCACCTCCGGACGGTGGTGGCGTCGGCGTCACGTGATTCGGCAGCAAGCGTTGATGCGTCCGACTCCAGCCAAGACACCGCTGTGTCGATGTCCTTCTCTCCGTGATCGGCGAGAAACCGTCCCCAATCGAGAAAGAACGCGTAGCGATCGTCCGTACGTTTCCGGCCTTCAAGAAACTCTCTGTACGCATTAAGGGCCGTGTTGAACAGCGCAGTCTCCTGGGGCCAAAGATCCTTGCCGATCTGCACCGCCGCACGAAATGACGCCTCTGCTTCGACGTCTTGACCGATTCGCATCTGACCAGCAGCGAGGTTTAGTCTGCTCTGCATCACCTGTGGTCGCGGATCGGCGAGCAACAGTCCGGCAAGGCGGACCTGTTCTTGGTACACAGACTCCGCCAGCCGAGACTCACTCATGCGCAGGTAAGCGCTCGCAATCTGGTCTAGCGTGCGGATGGTGTCGGCTGTCGGTGACTTCAGCAACCACTGCATCCGCTGACTATTGATTGGTACCGCGTCCTGTGGGCGGGATGTCATAAGCACCCGGTCGACATGTTGGCTAATGGCCACGTCAAGTGATCCTTCGTCGTTCGGCCACATCCGCATGGCCATCAACTCGGCGTCTGCGATCGTCTGCTGCCACTGCTCGTCGGTCGTCAGCCGCTGAGCTTCAGCAAGCGAGCACATCGCCCGTACCACTTCTGGGCTGTCACCGGGTGCGGCATCTTGCAGAGCCGAGATCCAGTTCCGATAGGCGTCGACTGCGATTGGGTACTCCTCGGCATCGAAGCATGCGGTGGCATACTCGCCCAGTAGCTGTAGAGTTGTCGCGTCGCCATCCCCAAAAGCGCCGCGGGCTGTTACCACCGCCCCTTCTAGCACAACCCTCGCATCTTCATAGTCACCGTTGTCTGAACTCGCCGCACTTGCCGCGAACGCTCGTCGTATCGCGATGTCCGCATTGGGTGACCCCGTCGTGTACCCCTCCTTTAGAAGCTCAAGGAGCTTGTAGTAGCTGGGGTACTCGCTGGAGCCAGTGGTCAACTCCTGCTCCGCCTTCCCAAGGAGATCGACAGCCTCTGCCACCCTCTGTGCAGCAGCCTTTTCGCGTTGTACTTCCGACAGCCGCTCCTCTGCAAGACGGGCCTGGGCCAGCGCTTCCTTGCTCGCTGCGTCCGCAAGCCCTCGGGCCGTATCGGCAGCGGCTCGAGCATCTTCGGCCTTCCGTTGCTCCCGCATTGCCTTGGCCGCAAAGCCTGCACTCACCACCACCCCCAGCACCAACGCCGCCACCACCGCGCACCCCGCAACCACCGGCAGCCGGTGCCGCTTCACGAACTTCCGCACCAGGTACGCACGGCTCTCCGGCGCGGCGTCAATCACCTCGCCATCCAGGTACCGCTGGATGTCCTCCGCCAGCGCGCTCGGCGATGCGTACCGACGCGACCGGTCCTTCCGCATCGCTCGCAGCGGGATCCAATCCAGTTCCCGCCGAAGCGTGCTGGTCAGTTCTTCCCGCTCCTGCTGCCGCCGTGAGGCGACGTCCGCCGCTTTGGGCGCATCCAGCGTCGTCAGCCTTGTGCTCGGCTTCGGCGGCTCTTCCTCCCGGATGATGCGCCGCACTTCATCAAACGCCGCCGCTCGCAACGTCGCAGGCTCAAACGGCAACTGCCCCGTGAGCAACTCGTAGAGCAGCACACCCAGCGAGTACACGTCGGTCCGCGTATCCACGTCCGTCCCACCCATCTCCGCCTGCTCGGGGCTCATGTACTCCGGCGTGCCGATGAGCTGCCCGTGCTCCGTGAGGATCGTGTGCTGCGTCAGCGTGTGGCTCACGGCCTTCGCCACGCCGAAGTCGATCACCTTCGGCGCGAGCCGCCCCTCCAGCACCGTCACCAGCACGTTGGTGGGCTTGATGTCCCGGTGAATGATCCCCTTGTGGTGCGCGTGCTGCACCGCCTCGCACACCGGGATGAAGAGCTCGAGCCGCTGGCGGATGTTCAGCCGGTTCCTGTCGCAGTACTCCGTGATCGGCTCGCCCTTCACGTACTCCATCACGAAGTACGGCCGCGAACCCTGCTCCGCGCTCGTCAGCCCGCCATCCAGCACCCGCGCGACGTTCGGGTGATCCATCACCGCCAGCGCCTGCCGCTCCTGATCAAACCGCGCGATCACCCCGCGCGAGTCCATGCCCGGCTTGATCACCTTGAGCGCGACGCGCTGCACGAACGGCTCCCGCCGCTCCGCGAGCCACACCACTCCAAAGCCACCCTCACCCAGCCGCTCCAGCAACCGGTACGGCCCGATCGAATCGCCGCGGTCTTCCGATGAAGCCCCGCGCACAGTGGTACCGCGTCCCGGAGGAGGTGGGGGCGGGGGCGGGGGATTGAGAGGTGTGGAGTCAGGCATGGCGGGACGGCAGGATTATGATGCATCATCGCGGTTTGCACAAGTAGGGCCCGGCATGGTTTGAGCGTGATTATGAAGAATGTCCTGATCATTGTGGTGAGTGTGGTGGTGGCGATCGTCGCCTTCAACCTGATGCGGTACGCCCGGGCTCCTCGCATCGCCCCGCAGCCGAACCCCGCCCCGCACTCGGTCAACCTCCGCGACGTCCAGTCCTCAGCCCAGTACGCGAAGGGTCAGCAGCTCTTCCTCGGCGTCTGCACGCTCTGCCACATGGAGCAGGGCGAGGGCCAGCCCGGCATGGTCCCCACGCTCCACGGCGCGCCCATCGCGACGGGCGACGTCGGCGCGTTCGCCCGCATCCTCCTCCACGGCATGGAGGGTCCGGTGGTTGTCAAGGGCGTCACCTACAACGGCATCATGCCCCCGGCCACGTTCGACAGCGACGAAGACTTGGCCGCCGTCATGACCTTCGTCCGCAACTCCTGGGGCAACGCCGCTGGCCCCGTCACGCCCGAGCAGGTCACCAAGGTTAAGCAGGACACTGCCGGCCGCAAGAAGCCGTGGACGGCAGCGGAGTTGCGCCCGTAGATGGAATGAAAGACCGCCTTCGCCCGGAGGGTGCACACGTTCGCGCCGGAGCCTCTACGCTGGTACATGGCCTCCCCTCCGAATCACCGCGTCGAGCCCGGCTCAAAGTTCCGCCTCGTGGACATCGACCCCGCCTCCACGCCCGCATTCCCCGCCAAGAAAGGCGAGAAGAACGGTGACCTCAAAGCCCGCGCCGAATCCGAGTTGGAAGAGCACGCAGCGGCCATCGCCAAGTTCCAGGAGCGACTCTGGGCTGAGAACCAACGTGCGCTGCTCGTGGTCCTGCAGGGCATGGACACGTCCGGCAAGGACGGCGTCATCCGCCACGTCTTCCACGGCGTGAACCCGCAGGGCTGCCACGTCACGAGCTTCAAGAAGCCCAGCGAGGCCGAGGCCGACCGCGACTACCTCTGGCGCATCCACGCCGCGGTGCCGCCCAAGGGCGAGATCGGCATCTTCAACCGCGCCCACTACGAGGACGTGCTCATCGTCCGCGTCCACTCGTTTGTTCCTGAAAAGATCTGGCGTGACCGGTACGAGCAGATCAACGAGTTTGAGAAGTACCTCGCGTCCAACCACATCACGATCCTGAAGTTCATGCTCCACATCAGCAAGGACGAGCAGCGCGAGCGGCTGCAAGCGCGGCTCGACGACCCCGAGAAACACTGGAAGTTCTCGCCGCAGGACGTCGAAGAACGCAAGCTCTGGCCCAGCTACATGGACGCGTACCAGGACGCCGTTGCCAAGTGCTCGACGGCCCATGCGCCGTGGCACGTCATCCCCGCCGACCGCAAGTGGTACGCGCGGTGGGCCATCGCGGGCATCGTCCGCGCGACGCTGGAAGAGATGGCCCCCAAACCGCCAAAGGTGGACCTGGACGTTTCGAAGATCGTGATCAAGTAGTTGCGCCCGCGGTGCCAGCCGTGTAGACTTGCCCGATGGCCCCCCCGGCCCCCGACCGTCCCAGCGTGTGCGTCCTCGGCTCCTGCAACATGGACCTGGTCGTCCGTGCGCCGCGGATCCCGGTCCCGGGCGAGACGGTGCTGGGCGGTTCGTACCGGACGTTCCCGGGCGGCAAGGGCGCGAATCAGGCGGTGGCCGCGGCGCGAATGGGCGGGCGGGTGTCGCTGATCTCGTGCGTGGGTGACGACGCCCACGGCCAGCGCCTGCGCGATGCGCTCGCGCCGGAGAACATGGACCTGTCCGGCGTGCGGACGCGCGAGAAGGAAGCGACGGGCCTCGCGCTGATCACGGTGGCGGAGGGCGGTGAGAACACGATCGTCGTCGCGCCGGGCGCGAACGCGTCGCTCACGCCCGAGGACATCCAGCAGAGCGCGGACCTGATCACGGGGGCGGGCGTGCTGCTGGTGCAGTTGGAAGTGCCGCTGCCGAGTGTGCACGCGGCGGCCGCGATCGCGAAGGGCGCGGGGCGGTGCGTCGTGCTGAACGCCGCGCCGGCGCGGGTGCTGCCGGCGGACCTACTGGCGTTGGTGGACGTGCTGGTGGTGAATCAGACCGAGGCGATGAGGATGCTGAACATCGACTCGCGGCTGGACCCCGCGCGGCTGGCGCTGCGGCTGCCGGAGCTTGGGCTGACGACGGTGCTGCTGACGCTGGGGTCGAGCGGTGCCATCATGGCGCACAAGGGGCGGCCCAAGCGGCTGAGCCCGCCGAGCGTGCGGAGCGTGGACAGCGTCGGGGCCGGGGACGCGTTCTGCGGGGCGCTGGCGGTGGCGTGGGGCGCGGTGCACACAGCGCAGAAGCGCAAGGATCCGAGGGAGTTTGAACTGGCCGAGCAGGCCGCGCTGCTTGCGTCGGCGGCGGGGGCGATCGCGACGACGAAGCCGGGCGCGCTGCCGAGCATGCCGACGCGGGCCGAGGTGGATGCGCTCATGGCGGGCGCGTAACCGGAACGCTCTTTTACTTCGAGCAGTTCTTGCCTATCGCCTTCATGATGGCGTTGACGAGGTCGTCGGGCGGCGGCGGGGGCTTGGCGTGGCCCGGGCACATGCACTTCTTGCAGGCCTTGATGGTGCTCTCGTACTGGCGCAGATACTCGGCACAGGGGGGGCAGTCGCGCATGTGCTGCAGGAACGATTCCCGCTGCGCGGCGGGGAGTTCGTGGTCCACGTAGTCGCACAGGAACTGGCAGATCTCCTTGCAGGAAATGTGTCCTTCGCCGTGCTGGTCGCCCTTGCCGCAGGTCATGGCGTCGCGTCCTCCATGCCCCGTGCCTGGTTCTCGATGAAGTACTTGCTGAGCCGCTCGCGGAGGGCGAGGCGGGCCCGGTGGAGGCGCGTCTTGACGGCGCTGGTGCTGATGCCCAGGACCGCGGCGGTTTCCTCCGTGTTCAGTTCCTCGATGTCCCGAAGCATGATGATGGTGCGGTGCTCGTCGGAGAGGTGCTGGATCTCCTCGCGGACGCGGGAGCGGGTCTCTTCGTCGAGCTCTTCGGGGTTCTTCTCGCGCCAGCTCGCGATCGGCAGCTCGGAGTGGTTGCCGTCGTTCACGCGCTCGGCGAGTTCATTGAGGCTCGACGCGGGCTTGCGGCGGCGCGTGCGGAGCTTCATCAGGCAGGCGTTGATCAGGATGCGGTGGAGCCAGGTGCCGAACTTGCTCTTCTCGTCAAAGTTCTGGATGTTGCGGAAGGCGGAGAGGAAGGCGTCCTGCACGGCCTCCTTGGCGTCGTCCTCGTTGGAGAGCATGCGGACGGCGGTGGCGAGCATACGGCCACCCAGTTCGCGGATGACGTCCTCGTAGGCCCGGCCGTCGCCCGCCTTGAGGCGTGCGACCAGGTCGGCGTCCCCAAAGTCGGCGGTCGCGGCCACTTCCACGGGGGCCATGGGCGCGGTGGGGGTGGAGTTGTCGCGGTTGCGGAGGTCCACGCGTGCGGGGATAGTACGGGGGGCCAGCACCATTGTTTCGGCCTCGGAGGAATTCCGGTCGGCAGCACGCGCGCGGCTGTGGCTGCAACTGCACCAGTGGTTCTTCAGGTTATTGGCCCGGTGGTACAGTGGACCTATGGCACGCTTGACCAAGCACGCGGAACCCATGCGGTGGTGCCTCCGTTTCCCCGCGGGTGTGTGTGGACTGATCGCGGGGGTTCTGGGTTGGATGCTGCTCCCGGCGGTTGGCTACGGCCAACTGACGCCCGAGCCCGCCACGCGGGCGTACTTTGGCGTCCACCGCCCGATACGCATGAAGGTTTCGGTGCCGGAGGGGATGGCGGGTGAAGTGCGGATCGACCTGTTCGACCCCGCCAAGGAGGGTGGCGAGCCGGATGCCACCGCGCCGGCGCTGGCGGGCACCGTCGATCTTTCGACGCTCTTCCCCGTTCTGTGGCAGGGGCCCACGCCCCGGCTGCGCTACGCGCAGTTGGTGGTGGGGGGTGAACAGGTGGGAGCGCCCGTGGTGCTGCAGCCGATGGTGACGCCCGCCCAGGGCGAACTCATCCGCACGACGACGCGCGGCGGGGAGGTAGTGCGGGAGCGTTGGTTCAAGGACCCGGAGACCAACCGCGACGCGTTTGACCCCAAGGAGGGGCAGATCGTCTGGGTGCCGGAGGTGCCGGCGTACTCGGGGCTGCGGGTGTACGTGGACAAGCACGTGGCCGTGCAGACCACGCTGGGCGACATCGAGTTCCGCCTGCGGCCCGACGCAGCGCCCAACACGGCGTGGAACTTCCGTGACCTTGTCGAGCGCGGGTTTTACACGGACATCATTTTTCATCGCGTGGTGGCGCTCCTGAAGGATGGCAACGCATTCGTGGTGCAGGTGGGGGACCCGACGGGCACGGGCGACGGCGGGCCGGGGTACAACCTGGACCTTGAGAAGTCGGGCCTTGGGCACGACTTTGGCGTGCTGAGCATGGCGCGCGCGACGGACCCGGACACGAACGGCTCGCAGGTGTTCATCGCGCTCTCGCGCGAGGGCACCATGCGGCTGGACGGCAAGTACACGGCGTTCGCGCAGGCGGTGTCGGGCGCTGAGGTGATCGTGGCGCTGTCCAAGGTCGAGGTGACGGGGGACCGGCCCAAGGACCCGCCGGTGCTCACGGCGGCGCGGCTGGTGGATGCGCCGCCGTACTCCAAGCGGCCGCGGCCGGTGACGAGGCCGGTGGAGAAAGTGAAGGGGCGGTAGAGGCTGATGCGGCGCAGGTCCCACTTGGCGAAACCGCTGGAGTGGAGGAACGAGTAGGCATCGGGGCACAAGGCATCGAGGCACGTGGCAAGGCATCAGGCGAGGGCCTAGGGGCCGGCGCGCCGCTCCGTCCGAGGATTTCGGCGGCGGTAACGCCGGCATTCTTCATGGCGGTGCGGAGCCGGTCGCGCTGGGCCGTGAGGCGGGCGAGGAGGTCTTCCTCGGTGCTGTGGGCTGCTGAAGCGGCTTCATTTGTGGGAGTTTCGGTGAGTTTCGCGCGCGGGGCGGGTGAGGGGGTGCGCGGTGAGGGTGGGAAGAGGTAGCGGAGGATGGTGGTGGCCGCGCGGCGGCGTTCGATGGGGTTGACTGCGGTGCGGGCGAGTTCTTCGAGCGCGGCGAGGGCGGTGGCGAGGGACTGGCGGGCGAGGTCCTGGCCAACCTGGGCGACGACGAGCTGGAAAGCGGCGGTGTTCTGGCTCATGGCACGAGCCTACCCGCGCCGGCGCAGAACGCAAGTCGCTCCGCGCGCATCGACACGAAGTGTCGAACAGAACGTGTCGATGCGCTGCAGATTTCTGGAAATTCCGGTCCGCCGGACCGGGGTCACTATGCTGTGGCCCCGCATGACCGACGACCCGACGAGCGCAGGACCGCCCCCAGAGCCTCGTCCCCGGCATGACCCGCTGGCCGCGGTGCGGTCGCGGAACTACATCCTGTTCGCGTGCGCGTTTGTGTGCTCGTCGTTTGGCCTGCAGATGACGGGGATGGCGCTGGGGTGGGAGGTGTACGAGCGGACGGGGGACGCGTTCCTCTTGGGGCTCATGGGCGTGGCGCGGGCGCTGCCGGTGGTGCTGATGGCGCTGCCGGCGGGGCAGGTGGTGGACTCGCTGCGGCGGCAGCGCGTGATGATGTTCACGCAGCTGGGGTTCGGCGTGGTAATGGCGATGCTGGCGCTGGCGGTGCACGGCGTGGGGGACATGCGGGCGACGATCTGGGCGCTGCTCGCGCTGGTCTCGTGCATGGGCTTTGTGCGGACGTTCAACGGCCCCGCACGCAGCAGCCTGCTGCCGGACCTGGTGCCCGAGCACCTCTTTCAGAACGCCATCACGTGGAACGTGGGGCTGTTCCAGTTTTCCGCTGTGGTGGGGCCGCTCGCGGCGGGGTGGATCATCGAGAAGGCCGGGGGTTCGTGGCCGGTGTTCGCGCTCAGCAGCGTGCTGTGCATCGCGTCCTCGGTGCTCGCGGGGTTCCTGCGGCCCTTGCGGGAGAGCACGCCGGGCAGCTTGACGTTCGCGGGGATGTGCGACGGGATCGGGGCGGGGCTCGCGCATGTGAAGCGTGAGAAGCTCATCCTTTCCACGATCACGCTCGACCTCTTCGCGGTGCTGCTGGGCGGGGCGACGGGGCTGCTGCCGGTGTACGCGAAGGACATTCTGCATGTGGGGCCGGTGGGGCTTGGGTGGCTGCGGGCGGCGACATTCGTTGGAGCGCTCGCGATGAGCCTGGTGATCGCGTGGAGGCCGATCAAGCGGCACGCGGGGCCGATGCTGCTGGGGAGCGTGGCGCTCTTCGGGGCGGCGACGGTGGTGTTCGGGCTGTCCACGAGTTTCTGGCTGTCGATGGGCGCGTTGCTCGTGGCGGGCGCGGTGGACAACGTGAGCGTTGTGATCCGCCATGTGCTGGTGCAGACGCGGACGCCGCCGCACCTGCGCGGGCGGGTAAGCGCGGTAAACAGCGTGTTCATCGAGTGCAGCAACGAATTGGGGAGCTTTGAGAGCGGGGCGGTGGCCAAGCTCTTTGGCCCCGTCGCGAGCGTGGTGAGCGGCGGGATCGGGACCATCCTGGTGGTCGCGGGCGTGGCGGTGGCGTGGAAGGAAGTACGCGGGCTGGACCGGTTGGAGAAGTGACAGCGGGTGTTGGTCAGCGTTCGTTGGGCGCGTGTAGTGTCTCAGCAGCGCCCTCCGGAGTACTGCGGTTCGTGGCGCAACGGACTTGCCGCTACGCGTTCAGGAACGCCAGCACCTTGTCCACGATTTGCGCGAGCGGCACGTTCTCACCTTTGCTCTGGGTGTCCTTGCGGAGCTTGAACTCCACCGCGCCGGCGGCGAGGCTCTTCTCGCCCACGGTGAGGCGCACGGGGATGCCGACGAGGTCGGCGTCTTTGAACTTCGGGCCCGGACGCTCGTCGCGGTCGTCGAGCAGCACGTCCACGCCGAGGTTCGAGAGGTCCGATGCGAGCTTCTCCGCGGCCTGTTTCTGAGCCGCGTCGTCGCGGTTCACGATCGTGATGAGGACGTGGTACGGCGCGATGGGCGATGGCCAGATAATGCCGTTGGCGTCGTGGCTCATCTCGACGCACGCGGCCATGGTGCGGGAGACGCCGATGCCGTAGCAGCCCATGATGACGGTGCGCTGCTTCTGGTCGTGGTCGAGCACGGAGAAGCCCATGGCCTCGGAATACTTGGTGCCGAGCTTGAAGATGTGGCCGACCTCGATGCCGCGGCTGGTGGCCAGGGTTGCACCCTTCGCGCGCGGCGAGGGGTCGCCCGCGTGGGCGTTGCGGACGTCGGCGACCTTCACGTTCGCCGACTTGTGAGGGTCCAGGCCCAGGTCTCGCCGCCAGTTGAAGCCGGTGACGTGGTGGTCGTTCTCATCGGCGCCCGTGGCCCAGGCGACAGCGCCCTGGGCGGCGTCGGGGTCAATGAGCAGGAGGCAGTTGGGGATGGTCGCGGCGACCTTGGGGCTGACGTAGCCGATGGCGAAGCCCGCGGCCCGCGCCGCCTTCTCGTCGGCGAGCACGATGGTGTAGCCGGAGGCGGCCTTGACCTTGCCCTCGTTCACGTCGTGGTCGCCGCGGACGGTGGCGAGGACCCACTTGACGCCGTTGGGTGCTGCGCCGGCGCCGCCGGTCACGCTGAAGACGATGGTCTTGAGCATGTGGGCGGGGCTGAGCTTGAGGTGGGCGGCGACGAGGTCGATGCCCGGCATGTGCGGGGTATGGTGCTTGACGAGGGGCTGGGAGCCTTGGCCATCGATGTCCCACGAGCGCTCACCGATCTCGCACTTCTCCACGTTGGCGGCGTAGCCGGAGATGGGGCACTTGAGCACAGTGTCCTCGCCGCTGTCGCAGTTGACCATGAACTCGTGCGACGCCGAGCCGCCGATGGGGCCGGACTCTGCCTCGACGGCGGAGAAGTCGAGCCCGCAGCGGCGGAAGATGTTGCTGTACGCGGTGAACATCGCGTCGTAGGTGGTGTTGAGGCCGCCCGGGCCGTCGACGGAGGTGTGGAAGGAATAGGCGTCCTTCATCAGGAACTCGCGGCAGCGGAGGAGGCCGGCGCGGGGGCGGGCTTCGTCGCGGAACTTGGTCTGGATCTGGTAGAGGTTGAGGGGGAGGGCTTTGTAGGAGTTGACGCAGCCGCGCATGAGGTCGGTGATGGTCTCCTCGTGTGTGGGCGCGAGGGCGGTGCGGCGGTCCTTTCGGTCCACGAGCTTGAAGAGGTTGTCGCCGTAGGCCTCGTCGCGCTTGGTGTCCTTGTAGAGGTCGAAGGGGGCGAGGGCAGGGAGGAGGAGCTCGCTCGCGCCGGCGGCGGCGAGTTCTTCGCGGATGATGGTGCTGATCTTGGTGAGGACGCGCAGAGCGAGGGGGAGGTAGTCGTAAATGCCCGCGCCGACGGGGCGCATGTAGCCCGCGCGGTGGAGCCAGATGTGGCTGGGGACCTCGGCGTCCTTCGGGGCTTCGCGCGTGGTGGGGATAAGGGACTGGGACCAGCGGTGGACGGCGCCGGGCTTGTGGGCGGAGATGCGTTGGGTGGTAGACATTGCCCGATCATAGTGATCGGGGAGGGGGTCGCGGCGGGCCTTTTTGTCAGGCGCGGGCGGCCGTCCAGCCCGCGGCGGCGAGGGCGTTGGTCCAGCGCGTGCGCTCGGTTGCACCGAACTTGTTGGCGCTGCGCGCGGTGCTGGCGTTCCACCACCAGCAGGTTTCGAGGGCCGCGCCGATGTCGAGGGCGAGATCGGCAATCTGGCGGTCGGTGAGCTCGGCGTAGGGGGCTTCGATGGTGACGCCGGGGGCGGGCGTGTCGAGGCTCGCGAGGCGCGAGACGACGAGCGCACGGTCGGCGATGGCGGCGAGGCGGTCGATGTCGAGGGAGTCGCTGGCGGCGGCGCTCACGGGCCACACGACGCGGGTGCAGCCCAGGCTTGCGGCCAGATGGCAGGCCGAGAGCATCGCGACCGATTCACGTTCACCGTCGGTGGCGCTGCTGGCGGTGGCGGACGCGGGGCGCTTGTCGGTCGGGCACTCGGTGAGGGCGTAGTGACGGGTCTGGATGGCGACGGCGTCGATGTGGGTCTGCGTGAGGGGCTCTGCGAGTCGGAAGGGCATGACGATGGGGCGGGCGGCGGCGGCCGCGGCGTCGTCAAGCGCGGAGAGTTCCTCCGCCGCGGATGCGCAGGCGAGGAGGGACGCGAGATTTGCGTCGGCGAGGATGAGTGCGCGTGCGGGCATGGCGCAGGGTACACGGGTCAGCCGAGGGCGAACTCGCGGAGGAGTTCGTGGCGGACGCCCAGGGGGTGGAGCGTGCTTTTCATGAGGCAGACGGTGCGGACCTCGAAGGCGAGCGTGGAGGGGTCGTGGTCGGGGGTTGCGAGGTCGGTCGCGGTGTGGAAGTCGGCGCCTGCTCCGGGGAAGCGGAGAAGGGTGAGGTGGGGGAGGAAGGCGGTGGAGCGCTTGTCGCGGGCGGCGAGGCGGTGGGCGAGGCGTTTGTGGAGTTCGAGGAGTGGGGGAGGGGCGTCGGTTTCCGCAGCGACGAGGCGGGCTGGACCTTTCTCAGGGAGTGTCACAAGGCGGCGGGGGCGGACGATGCAGGGGCGGACGCCCTTACAGGACGCGGCGATGGAGGTCTCGATCTGCGGCAGGGCGGCGGAGCGGCGGTCTCCCAGGAAGACAAGGGTGATGTGGACCTGGTCGGTGGGGACGGGCTTGTGGTCGGGGAGTGGGAGTGCGGTGGCGCGGGATTGGAGGAGGGCGACGATGCTGTCGGGCGGGTAGGCGGCGAGGAAAAGTCGGATGGAGGGGGGCATGTGGTGCGCGGTTGGGGGAGCGTTGTCGCCTGAAGCAGGCTATGACGACTCAGGCCATAACAAACCAGACGGGTATCGTTGCACAGGGAGTGGGATGCGGCCGGATCGAGGCTGGAACGACGCACCGTGACCGTTCCTGCCCAGATGGCATCCAACCCCCGTTCCTTATGGGCACAGGCAGTACCAGCAAGTACGAGCGTGAAGCCGCGGCAGCGCAGGCGTTGGTGGCGTTGCAGGCGGGGATGGGCTGGTCGGGCGCGGTTGCGCCCGAACCCGAGGCGTTTGTGTGTGCGCTGCGGGCGGTGCTGTTCCCGCAGTTTCGGGGCGGTGAGGCGCTGTCGCTGTCGCACCTGGCGTCGCTCCGGCGGGAAGCGCGGCGGCTGACGGAGTCTGTGCGCGTGCCCGAGCCGGACGCGTGGCCGGAGCGGCTGATCGAGCACCTGCCGGAGTTGGCGGCGGCGCTGTACGACGATGCGCGAGCGATCCTGGAGCACGACCCAGCGGCGAAGCACATCGACGAGGTGGTGATCGCGTACCCGGGGTATGCAGCGACGGTGGTGCATCGGGTGGCGCACCACATGCACGGGGCCGGTGTGGCGATGCTGCCGCGGATTTTATCGGAGTTTGCCCACGGGCGCACGGGCGTGGATATCCACCCGGGGGCGGTCATCGGCGGGCGGTTCTGCATTGATCACGGCACGGGCGTGGTGATCGGTGAGACGACACGGATCGGCGACCGGGTCACGATCTATCAGGGCGTGACGCTCGGCGCTGTCAGCGTGAGCAAGGGCGCGGCGGACACGAAGCGGCACCCGACGATCGAGGATGACGTGGTGATTTATGCGAACGCGACGATTCTGGGCGGGCGGACGGTGATCGGGAAGGGGAGCAGGATCGGGGGCAACGTGTGGATCACGCGGAGTGTGCCCGCGGGGTCTGTGGTGGTGCGGCAGCCGGACGCGGGGCCGGTGTCGCCGGTGCAGGACGGGTACGACATCTGAACGCACGTGCCCCTCCGTGGGCACGGCTCGGAAGGGAGTTTTTCATGCGAGCGGAAACGATTCTGGAGACGATCGGCAATACACCCCATGTGCGGGTGCGCAGGCTGTTCCCGGGGCACGAGGTGTGGCTCAAGCTGGAGCGTGCGAACCCGGGCGGGAGCATCAAGGACCGCATCGCCCTGGCGATGGTGGAGGACGCGGAGAAGCGCGGCGTGCTCAAGCCGGGCGTCACGATCATCGAGCCGACGTCGGGCAATACCGGCGTGGGGCTGGCGATGGTCGCCGCGGTGAAGGGGTACCGGCTCATTCTCACGATGCCGGAATCCATGAGCGTGGAACGGCGCGCGATCATGAAGGCGTACGGGGCGGAACTGGTGCTGACGCCTCGTGAGCTTGGGATGAAGGGGGCGATCGCACGGGCGCAGGAACTCGCGTCCACCAACGCGCCGGCGTGGATCCCCATGCAGTTTGAGAACAAGGCCAACGTGGAGGTCCACCGCGCCACGACGGCGGCCGAGATCGTGCGGGACTTCCCCGAAGGGCTGGGAGCCGTGATCACGGGTGTCGGCACGGGCGGGCACATTTCCGGCGTGGGACAGGTGCTGAAGGAGAAGTGGCCGTCGGTCAAGGTGTACGCGGTCGAGCCGACCAAGTCTCCGGTGCTGAGCGGCGGCACGCACACGCCGCACACCATCCAGGGCATCGGGGCGGGGTTTGTGCCCGCGATCCTGGACCGGGGCGTGCTGGACGGTGTGGTGCAGGTGGCAGAGGACGCCGCCAAGGACATGGCCCGGCGCGCAGCGAAGGAAGAGGGCATGTTCCTGGGGATTTCCAGCGGAGCAACGCTGGCGGCGATCGCGCAGACGCTGCCCACGCTGCCGAAGGGGACGCGCGTGCTGGGGTTCTGCTACGACACGGGCGAGCGGTATCTGTCGATCGAGGGGCTGTTCCCGGCCTAAAGCGCGTGCGGCGGGGTGCACGGGCGGGTAGAGTGTGCGGACGTGGACGAACCTCGGCCCAACCCCGCGAAAAATGTGGACGCTGCGCAGGCTCCGCGCGATCCCAACCAGGTCAACGCGTACTCACGCGTGGACAGCGGCAGCACGCCGGCATCGGCGATGCCGACGGTGATCGGGCCCGGCAACGCCGGGGGCACCAGCGAGCTTGTGCCGCCGACCATCGAGGGGTACGAGGTGGGGCGGTGCCTGGGGCGGGGCGGCATGGGCGCCGTTTATGAGGGCGTGCAGCACGCGACGGGCCGGCGGGTCGCGATCAAGCTGATGCTGGACGCGGGTCTGTCGTCCGAATCGGGCCGCAAGCGGTTTGAGCGCGAGGTGGAGGTGGTGGCGCGCTTGGAGCACCCCGGGATCATCGGCGTGCTGGACTCGGGCGTGCGCAAGGGCCGGTACTACTACGTGATGGAGTATGTGGAGGGGCGGGCGCTGGACGAGGCGCTCGCGCCCGGCATGTGCGATGTGCGGGAAGCGCTGGCATTGATGGTCGAGGTGTGCGACGCGGTGGACTACGCCCACCAGCGAGCCGTGCTGCACCGCGACCTCAAGCCCGGGAACGTGCTGGTGGACATGCGTGGGCGTGCGCGACTGCTCGACTTCGGCATCGCGCAGCTCATCGATGGGAAGGCCGCCTCGCGAGAGACGGTGTCGCGGCCGGGGCAGCTCGTGGGCACCGTCGCGTACATGGCGCCCGAGCAGGCGTCCGGCAGCATGGCCGACATGGGCGTGCGCACCGACGTGTACGCGCTGGGGGCCATCGCGTACGAGCTGCTGACGGGAAAGCTGCCGTGCCCGGTCGAAGGGCCGCTGGTGTCGGTGCTCCGCGGCATTGCAGAAGTTGACCCGGTGCGGCCGTCGCTGGTGCGTCCGGCACTTTCTCGAGACATTGACGCCGTGCTGCTCAAGGCGCTGGAGAAGCAGCCAGCCAAGCGGTATGTCACGGCGGGCGAACTCGCGGAGGACTTCAGGCGCGTGCTGGCCGGGGAGCCCGTGGCGGCACGCCCTGTGGGGGTCTCTGGGCGCGCGTGGCGCTGGGCCAACCGCAACCGCACCCTGTCGATCGTGGGAGCTGCGTCGCTCGTCATGCTTGTGGTAGTCTCCACAGGCCTCATCCTCAGGATCGTCCAGGAGCGCGACCGGGCCGTGGCCAACTTCACGCAGCTCAAGAAGGTGCTGGAGAGCGCGGACCCGGAGTCTGGCGAAGGTGGCGGCACGATTCCCCAGCTCATGGACAGCGCGGCCAAGGGTCTTACGGAATCACCGCCCGAGTCGCCGGAGAGCGAGGCGGACGTCCGCGAAATCATCGGCGGCGTGTACCGCAAGTTCGGCGTCTACGACAAAGCCGCGGACAATCAGCGGCGCGTGCTTGAGGTACGACGCGCGGGGGCGCGGGGTGATGACCCGCTGCTTGCGGAGGCCCTGCACAACCTGGCGGCAACATTGTGGTGGGACGGCAAGTACACGGAGGCCGAGCCGCTCTACCGCGAGGCGCTCGAGATGCGTCAACGCCTGTACGCAACGAAGGACAACGCGTCGGTGGCGTTCAGCAAGACGCATCTGGCGGCATGCCGCTTAAAGCTTGGGCGTGTGGAGAGCGCCCGATCGCTGTACCAGGATGCGCTGGCGATGCGCAAACGCCTGTACGGCGATGAGCACGAGCAGGTGGCGCAGTCGCTCAACAACCTCGCAAAGTGCGACATGGAGACCGAGCAATTTGCGGAAGCCGAGGAATCATTCCGCGCAGCGCTCGCGATGATCACGAAACTCCGGGGCGACTCGTACATGGGCACGGCCGCTGCCTCGGGTAATCTCGCGGACTGCCTGATGCGCAGGGCGGAAGCCGACCGTGTCCAAGGGCAGGAGGACGCGGCGCTCCAGCGCGCGGGTGAAGCCCTGAAGCTCTACGAGCGGGCGTACGCGATCCGCGCGGCAATGTTCACCACGGGGCACCACCTGTCGGCGGGCAGCCTCAATGGCCAGGCCCGCGCCCTGCTTTTCCTGGGGCGCCTGGCGGAGGCGGAGGCCGTGGGCGCACGCGCGATGGAAATGGTCCTCAAGAAGCGTGGACCCGATCACCCGGACGTCACGGAGATGCTGGCAACCAGCGCGGAAGTCGCCCTCGCCCGCGGTGATCTGCTCGTGGCGAAGTCGCAGTACGAGCGGGCCATCACGATCGCCTCGGCGATCCGGCCCCCGGCCGACCTGCGGCGGGCGGAACTCCGGGACTGCCTGAGCGTGGTGCTGGCGCGGATGGGCGACGCCGATGGCGCGCGCAGGATGCACCGCGAGAGCCTTGCCGTGATCGAGGCGCACCGCGGCAACAACAGCGTCGCTGTCCGCGCATCCGTGTGGCGGGCGAGCAGGTAGGAACGTGCGTCAGCGGCGGCGGCGCGTGGCCAGGAGACCTGCGAGCGCGAGCGCTGCGGCCGCGCCGGGCGCGGGCACGTCCACGTAGCCGATGCCTTCCAACTCCACCTCGTACGAGCCGCTCGTGCCGGGCCCGTCCCAGCCGAGCAGCGGGTTGATGCCGCCCGGGCCGTCCGGCCCTGAGAGCTCCGTGGGGATCAGTTGGTTGAAGATCGCACCGTTCAGGCTGATCGGAGCGCGGCCCGCGCTGGTGATGGCCAGGGCGTACACCCCGGGCGTGAGCACCTGGGCGCCCGAACCGTCCGTCGCAACGGATTGGAAGATGGAGGCCTCGGAGGTGCTCGGGGTGGCGTCGTTGTTCGACAGCAGGCCAAAGAGCTCGCTGGCGAGCGTGATATTGAACAGGTAGAGCTGCGAATCGAAGTCCGAGTTCTCCATCGTGAAGGAGAACGTTGCCGGCGCATCGATGCGGATCAGGTAGATGTCCTCAAGGTCACTGAGGCCGCGCCCCGCCGTCAGCGTCCCGCTGATGCGCTGCGGCGTGCCGATGCCCACCACGGCCTGCGCGGTCGCGAATTCGCTGCCGGCGTCCAACTGCTCAATCCAGTCGGGGCCCGCGAGCGCACTGGCGGAGGCGGCGCAGAGCGCCAGCACAAATGCTGTTGCATGCTTCATCTTGTCCCTCTCTCACTCAGCGGCGGGCGCGGCCGGAAAACCGATCGCCCACCCGAAGTAGTCTACAGGACCCCCCGGTTCGATCAAGCGCCCCGGCGGCTGGCCCACGTTTTATCGACACGATTGATGTTATTGGGGCGTAGATTCTTGCAGGATTTCACCGGGTTTCGAGTCGGCGCGGCCGAACGTGGATCTGAATTCGACCTTAACAGTCCATTATGGCGACACGTCACGACCGTCCGGTTGCAGCAGGCGCAGGAGCCGATCCGACCCAACCACCGCCAGCGACCCGTCGTCGAGAACGGAGGGAATGCCCGAGTAGGGCAGCGACGCCACGGGACGCCAGGTCCCTGTGTCCCAGACCTGCAGGCGGCCGGAGGGTGCCGCCGCGACCAGCCGTTTGCCGCCATCCACGAAGCGGACCCACGTGTGGTCGCCCGGTTGTTCGCTCAGCCGCGCGATGCGTTCGCCCGTCCGTGTGTCGTAGACCTACACGCTGTCGTAGCCGCAAGCGCACGTGGCGCCGTCGGGGCTGAACGCGAAGTACCCGCCGTATGCCACAGGCTCTAGCGTGGACACAACCTCGCCGGTCTGCACGTCACGGATGGTGTACGTCACGGTCACTTCGTCCCCCTCCCGGGACGTGGACGCATCACGCAGCGGCTCCACGCACTGCACGTACTTCCCGTCGGGCGACATGGACTCGACGGCGATGCTGGGGTGGAGCCGGACGTCGCGGAGGGTTTCGCCGGTGGTGCTGTCCAGCACCCACCACCCGCCGCGCCAGAGCGTGAGCACCATGTGCGGGCTATCACGCCACCCGTGCAGACCGATGGCCGAGGGGATGGGCATGGCGCACAGGTCGCGCTGCTCGCCGATACTCCGCAGTTTCAACTGCCCGCTGCGGATGTGCCAGAAGCGGTGGGGGTCGCCCGGCGCGCCGACAGCGAAGCTCCCCCAGCCCATGTTCAGTGCGTACGGCACGGTGTCGACGACACGTGCCGTGCGTGTATCCACCACGCGATAAGTGCCTTGTGTCCGGGTTTGGTCAGCGTCCCGCGTGTCCTCCTGCACGAGCACGATCCCGCCGGCCGCGAGCGCCACCGGCATCGCACCGCCGGGCCCGATGCCCAGGTCAAAGACATCCCGGCGTGGTTGGGTGACGCGGATCTGCGAGTTTGGGCCGCCCGTGTACACCTCGCCGCTCACGGGGTGGACACAGAGGGCCTGCGTCGCCGACTCGCCTCCAGAGAACGCGTACGCCCACGAGCCGGTGGAGAGGCTGAAGACGTCGATGAGCGTGGTGTTGCTCGCGGCGTACACCCACACGCCGTCTGGGGAGAAGCCGATGTCGATCACGGCGCGGGGTGTGTTGAACTTGTCCACAAGTTCCAGCGTTTCAACGTCGTAGAAAGCGATGACCTGGCAGGACGACGCCGCCGCGATGCGCCTGCCGTCCGGGGTGAGCTTGATCGCGTTGATCCCGTCACCGCACACGCGGGTCTTCAGTACTTCGCGCTGCGCGGCGTAGTCGTAGCCGTGCAGGTACCCCGCGATGTCTCCCCAGAACACCACGGGGCGGGTGGGGTGGAGCAGAACATAATGCGAGAACGGCGCCAACCCTTCCGCCAGCACCTCACCCGACCGCGCGTCGATGACGCTGACACCGTCGCGCCCGTTGGTCCTGATCCGCACGCACGCCAGCCTCGTGCCATCGGCCGACCACGCGAGCGACCCGGGGTAGCCGGGGATCGGGAGGATGCGTGCGGAATTCGGTGAGAGTGGGTCGCCGATCCACACACCATCGCGGACGCCGGCGGCGAGCCGGACACCGTCCGGCGACCAGGCGACGCCGGCGGGTGCCCACGCTGGGTCAGCGACTTCTCCGAGCGTGAGGACCTGCCCGCCCGTGTCCGCACGGAACACGTCGACACGCTGGAAGTACGACCCCGTCGCAACGAGCGTGCCCGCCGGGTTGATGTGCATGTGCAGCGGCGTCCACTGCTCGGTGCGGAGCACGCGCGACTCGTTGAGCATGCCGCGCAGGACTCGCCACTCCCATCCGCGGAGCGCTCCTGGGACGCTGGTCAGTGCTGTCCGGGCTGCGGCCTCGTCACCCCGGGCGATCGCATTCTCCGCGCGGGCGACCGAAGCGATCATCTCGTCGTACGCCCGGGACTGGGCGCGCTCCGCCGACTGCTGCAGCACACGCCGTTCGCTCAGCGACTTCTGCACGCCCCAGATCAGCGACCCCGCGAGCAGCACCGCGGTCACCGCCGCGGCAACACCCACGCGGTTCCGCGCCAGGAACTTCCGCGCCCGGTAAGCCGCCCCCGCGCCGCGGGCGAGGATGGGCTCTTGCCGCAGGAAGCGTTCGACATCCGCCGCGAGGTCCTCGGCGCTCGCGTAACGGCGAGAGGGCTCCCGGGCCGTGGCCTTGGCGATGATGACGGAGAGGTCGCCGCGGACGGCACGCTCCAGCGACGCGGGGCTCTCCAGGCCTCGGGCCGCCGCGTGGACGGCGGACCCGGCACGCGTGGCGCGCAGCCGCTGCGTGGGGGAGAGTGGCTCCATCTCGGCGATCATGCGGCACGCATGGACGGGGCCTGCCTTCCGCAGTTCTTCGCGGTCGAAGGGCAGCACGCCGGTGACGAGCTCGTGCAGCAGCACACCGAGCGCGTACACGTCTGACCGCGTATCAACATCCTGCCCGCCCGACTTGGCCTGCTCGGGGCTCATGTACTCGGGCGTGCCGATGAGCTGACCGACGCTCGCGAGCGTGGCGCCCCATTCGTCGGTGGCGTGGAGCACCTTGGAAATGCCGAAGTCGATGACCTTTGCGATGGGCGTGCCGTCCACGAGCGTGACGAGCACGTTGCCGGGCTTGATGTCGCGGTGCACGACGCCCTTCTGGTGCGCGTGGTGGATGGCGCGGCAGACGCCCACGAACAGCCGCAGACGGTCGGGGATGGAGAGCTTGGCCTCGTCGCAGTAGGTGGTGATGGCCCGGCCATCGACAAACTCCATGGAGAAGTACGGCAGTCCGTCGTCGGTCTGGCCTGCGCTCACCATGCGCGCGATGTTGGGGTGGTCCAAAAGGGCGAGTGTGCGGCGTTCGCCCTCGAACCTCGCGAGGATGAGGTCGGTGTCGAACCCCGGACGGATGACCTTGAGCGCCACGGTGCGGCGCACAGGGTGCTCCTGCTCGGCAAGGTACACCGTCCCGAACCCGCCCTGGCCCAGGCGCGCCTTCACGGCGAACTCAGCGATCCGTACCGGCACCGGGCGGGGCCCCGCCCCTGTCTCGACCTCTTTCCGCACGCGGGATGCGCTGGCCTCGATGTGCGCCAGGCTGTGGCTGGTTGCGCCGCGGTCGGCGTGGACGAGCTCCATCACGCGTGCCCTTGTCCACCCGTCCTCGCCGCACAGGTCGGCCACCACGCGCGTCTGCTCGCCCGGTGCAAGGTCGGCAACCTTGTGGAAAACGTCCTCCACACGCTCCCAGCGGTTCATGGCTGTTCCCCCGGAGATGCCGGCAGGTCTGAGAGCGGGGGAGCATCGTCGCCGCCCTTCCAACGTGCCAGCAACCATGCACGCGCGAAACGCCAATCGCGGGAGACGGTCTTCTCCGCCACATCCAGCGCCTGGGCCGCCTGGGCGTCGGTCAGGCCGCCAAAGAACTTCATCATCAGGAGCCTGGCCTGGCGTGGGTGGTGGCGCTCCATGATGCCCACCAGTTCATCCAGCGCGATGATGTCCTCACTCGCGGAGTCAAACGACAGGTCCGGCGTGTCGTCCATGCTCACGCGCGTCCGCCCGCCACCCCGCTTGTCGGCCAGGCGCGCCCGGGCGTGATCCACGAGCACCCACCGCATCGCCATCGCCGCGGCCGCATAGAAGTGCCCGGGGGATTCCCAGCCCGGATCGCCCTTCTCGGTCAGACGC
Organism: Phycisphaerales bacterium; assembly: GCA_036261855.1. GTDB lineage: Bacteria > Planctomycetota > Phycisphaerae > Phycisphaerales > UBA1924 > BJHL01. The sequence continues at coordinate 80,608 of DATAKA010000100.1, forward strand.
AGGTACGCCTCATGGACGAGGGCAGTCGGTTGCAGCGTTTGCCCGGCGGGCATGTCGCCCAGCTTTGCCGCCGCCAAACGTCGCAACTGTTCATAGACCTTGGGCAAAAGTGTGGATGACGCAAGATCCCGACCCGGTGTTTCGCCGGGGTTGCTGGCCGCGTCCTGCGGTGGTGGGGGTTGGAACGGCGGGTTGCTCATCGCCCGTGGTGGTCCCTCAATATACCGGCTTGGGCAAGGCCCCGGATCGCCCGAAATGCAGGTTCACCGTCGGGTATTCGCGGTTCTCGCCACTTTCCTGTCCGTGGATGTGGGTCGAATCCGGGAGTGGAGGAGCGGGGCGTATGTGATCCCGCCAGGACGTTGTCAGGAGAAGTACTCATGAAGATCGGTGCATGGACGGCGGCCGCGTGCCTTGCGGCGGCCGGAGGGGTTGCTTACGCGCAGCGCATCCAGAGCTTTGACGGTCAGACGCTCGGTGCGCCCCCGACCGCGTTTGGCGTGACGTTCCAACTCTACAACGCCACGAGCGGTGTGGGCTTTGCGTGGCCCACCACCCCCGGGGCGTATGTTGGTGGCGGTGTCATCAGCATGACCGGGCTTGGGATCACCTCGTCCGGCACGCGGGCGGTGATGACCCCTCAGCAGTCCGCCGGCTTCTCGCCGGAAGGGTCCCGCATGATCTTCGCGGTCCCGCAGACAAACGTGAAGTTCACGGTCGGTGCCCCGGAGAACCAGCCCTCCGGCGTGCGGTTCGTCTACCGCGTGCAGGGCTACAACGCCTCGGGCACACTGGTCTACTTCTCTGACTACAACGCCGGCACGACGCCCATCGAGTGCCGCACGCAGGTCGAGGTCGTCGCGCTCTCCACCAATCCGGTCTCGCGCATCGATGTTCTCTGCATGACCCCAAACGGCAGCGGCACGCCCGTCAACTCCGAGTTCCAGGAGCTCTTTGACACCCTCGAGTACACCGCCGACGCCACGCCACCCGCCGTTTCCATTACCTCGCCCGCCGACGATTCGTGCGTCTCCGACACGTCCGTGACCGTCAGCGGCTTTTCTCACGAGCCCGACGGGACGTACGCCAGCGATACGCTCGAATACTCGCTCTTCCCCGATGGCCCGTGGACTCTCGTGGGCACGTTCTCCTCCCCCGTGGCCCCGCCGGGCGGGACGCTCTATACATGGAGCACCGCCGCACTCCCCGCAGACCACTACTACATCCGTTTCTCGGCCCGCAACCTTGACGGCCTCGAAACCGTCGAGGTCCGCCGCGTCTTTGTGGACGCCAACCCGCCCAGCATCAACCTCCGCGCGCCCACGGCCGCCCTGGTTGTCGGCGGCAATGTCTGCTTCGACGGCACCGTGACCGATCAGTGCTCATCGAGTTATGTGATCGAGTACCGCCCCACCGGTTCCGGCGCGTTCACCCCTTTCGCAACAGGAACGTCGGTTATCAACGACCCGCTGGGCGCATGGAACACCACCAGCCCCCTATTGCCGGACGGCTCCTACGAGGTCCGTCTCTCCGCTCAGGACGCGAACGCCAACGCCTCCAGTGTTTCACGCACGCTCGTCCTCGACAACACGAATCCCACCGCCCTACTCACCTCACCCGCGCAGTGTGACGAGGTCAGCGGTATTGTGAACATCACCGGCGTCGCCAGCGACGCCCACATGTCGGGCTGGTCCCTCTCCTACAGCAGCCCCCTCACCGGCGGCTGGGTCACTATCGCCACAGGCACCAGCAACATCAGCGGCGTGCTGGGCAGTTGGAACACCTCGGGCCTCCCGTCCTGCGCCTACACCCTCCGTCTGCGCGTCAACGACAGCGCAACGGTCAACTGCAATACATCGCACTCTTCCGAGCGCCTTCTCAACGTGAACGTTGTCAACCCCGGAGTCTGCGACGACATCGACTTCAACAACGACAACCTCTTCCCGGACACGACCGACATCGATGCGTTCCTCAGCGTCTTCAGTGGCGGCCCGTGCCTCTGATCGTTGGGACTGTCCTCTCGATTGGCTCAAAGAAAACGCCCCGGATCACTCCGGGGCGTTGTTCATTGTTCGTGGATGTCAGTTCATGCGTGCCGAAACTCAGTCGGTACGCTCGGCACCGCCGCCGCCGCCAAAGCCGCCGCCCTCACGGGGGCCGCCATCGCGAGGACCACGGTCGCCGCGGGGGCCACCATCACGAGGCCCGCGGTCACCACCACGACCGCCACCGCCGCGGGGACCGCCACGGTCGCCGCCACGGCCACCACCACCGCCGCCAAAGCTGCGGCCGCCGCCACCACGGTCACCCGCGGGGGCGGGGACGTAGGTCTCGCCGCGCTCTTCCATGATCACGGCCTTGCGGCTGAGCTTGATGCGGCCCTGGTCGTCGATGTTGATGACCTTGACCTTCACGGTGTCGCCGAGCTTGACGACCTCGCTCACGGTCTGGACGTAGCCCTCGGCGAGCTCGGAGATGTGGCACATGCCGTCGGTGCCCGGGGCCAGCTCGATGAACGCGCCGAAGTCCTTCATCGAGACGACCTTGCCGGCGTACACGGTGCCGACCTTGATCTCCTCGCACAGGGCCTCGATCTCGGAGCGTGCGCCGTTGATGCTGTCGGCGCCCACGCCGGCCACCTGCACGGTGCCGTCGTCCTCGACGTCGATCGAGACGGCCCACTTCTCCTGCAGGCCGCGGATCATCTTGCCGCCGGGCCCGATGAGCTTGCCGATCTTCTCGGGGTCGATCTTGAGGGTGATCATGCGCGGCGCGTGCGGCGCGATCTCCGCGCGGGGCTTGGCGATAATCTGCTCCATGACCTCGATGATCTCCAGCCGGCCCTGGCGGGCCTGGGCGAAGATGCGCTGGATCTGCTCGAGCGAGAGGCCGCGGGTCTTGAGGTCCAGCTGGATGCCGGTGATGCCGTCACGCGTGCCGGAGACCTTGAAGTCCATGTCGCCGTAGTAGTCCTCTTCGCCGATGATGTCGGTGACGAAGAGCTCGTTCTTGTCGTCGTCATCCGCGAAGCGACCGACAGAGATGCCCGCGCACGTGTTGCGGATGGGCACGCCCGCGTCCATGAGGGCCAGGCAGCCGCCGCAGACCGACGCCATCGACGACGAGCCGTTGCTCTCCGTGATGTCGCTGACGATGCGGATGGTGTACGGGAACTCCTCCGGGCTGGGCATGATCGCCAGCAGGCTGCGCTCGGCGAGGGCGCCGTGGCCGATCTCGCGCCGGCCGGGGCCCGTGATGCGCTTGACCTCACCCACGGAGAAGGGCGGGAAGTTGTAGTGCAGCGTGAACTTCTTGCTGTACTCGGGCAGCAGGCCGTCGATGATCTGCTCGTCCTTGCCGGTGCCGAGCGTGACGGAGCACAGGGCCTGCGTCTCGCCGCGAGTGAACAGCGAGGACCCGTGCGTCTTCGCGAAGATGCCAACGGCGCCTGACAAGGGGCGGATCTCCGCCGCCTTGCGGCCGTCGGCGCGGATGCCTTTCTCGGTGATCAGGCGGCGGGTGAGCTTCTCGTCCAGGCGGGCCAGCGCGGCCTTGGCCTGGGACCGGAGCTTCGTGGTCGCGGCGGCCTCCTCGGGCGTGCCGTTCATCTTGACCGCGAAGTGCGTGTCCAGCACCTTCTTGAAGAGCTCGTTGATCTTCTCGTTGCGTTCCTTCTTGCCCTTGATCTGCCGGAGGGCGAGAAGGTCGTTCTCGGCGATCTTCTTCACCTTCGCCACGACTTCGTCGCCGGGCAGGTGCAGCTCGCCGGGAACCTTGGGCTTTCCGGCCTGCTTCGCCAGATCGTCGATGATGGCCAGCAGCTCCTTGATGCCCTCGTAGCCAAAGGCCAGGGCGCCGTGCACATCGTCATCGGGCACCTCGGCGGCGCCGACCTCGATCATGTTCAGGCCGTCCTTGTGGCCCGCCACCACCACGTCCAGGTCGCTGTACTCCATCTGCGTGACGGTGGGATTCATCACATACTGCGGGCCGTTGTCCGTGTGGATGCGGCCCACGCGCACCGTGGCGGTGGGGCCGTCGAAGGGGATGTTGCTGATCGTGAGCGCGGCCGACGCGGCGAGGCCCGCGAGGATGTCGCTGTCGTTCTCGCCGTCGTGGCTCATCACGAACACCTGGATGAGCACCTCGTCCAGGAAGCCGTCGGGGAAGAGCGGGCGGATCGGGCGGTCGATCATCCGCATCGTGAGCACTTCCTTCTCGTTGGGAGCGCCCTCACGCTTGCGGAAGCCGCCGGGGAACTTGCCCGCGGCGCTGGCCTTCTCGCGGTAGTCCACCGTGAGCGGGAAGAAGTCGATGCCGTCGCGCGGGTTCGCACGCACCACCGCGGCGAGCACCGTCGTGCCGCCGTACGTCAGCATCACGCAGCCGCCGGCCTGCTTGGCGACGACGCCGGTCTCGAGGATCAGGGGGCGGCCGGCGAACTCACGCTCGATGCGGATCAGCCCGGTGGTGGGGGGGAGGAGTGTTGCCATGAATCGGTTCCTTGGGTCGTTCGCGCGGCATGGGCGGCGCGTGCAGGGGCAAGTCGCCCCCGCATGGTGCGGACAGTGAGCCCGCAACCCAAGGGGTCTACCGAGTGGCAGAAGGCATCACGCAGAAGGCAAGGCATACTGCCCCGATCGCTGCGCTGTGCCCACTGCCGCCCGAACCTGGATCGCGGGCGGTACAAAAGAAAACCGGCCCGCGGCGTGGTGCCGCGGGCCAGGGGTGATTACTTGCGGAGGCCGAGCCGCGAGATGAGCTTCTGGTAGCCCGTGGGACTCGTGCGGGCGAGGTAGTGCAGCAGCCGGTTGCGCTGGCCGACCTTCATCGTCAGCCCGCGGCGGGAGTGGTGATCCTTCCCGTGCCCCTTGCAGTGGTCGGAGAGGGCGTTGATTTCCGCGGTGAGCATGCTGATCTGGACCTCGGTCGAGCCGGTGTCCTTGTCGTGCCGGCGGCTGGAGGCGACGACCTGCTTGCGTTCTGCTGCCAAGAGAGCCATTCTGGTCTATTCCTTCCCTACGGGGTTCGTCAGTGAGGGAGCAAGCATAGCAACCGCGCCCCGCCATGGGCAACCCGCCTCCCAAACGGTGGGTTATGGGTGGTTGCCTCGCCTAGGATGTTCCGCAACGGGCCCGTCCGTTGAGCGGTTTTTGTTCGGTGTCTGGGCTCAGGCACCGGCACCATCGGCGGGCTTTGTTGCAGATTCCGACTTGCGGCTCCCATGGGGGCCCCACAACGGACAAGGATTCTGCATGTCAGGCGGCCAACCAGTCTCGTCTCCCCTCCGCGCGGCTCCAGCATCCGTCAATGGCTGGAACGCGGAATACCTCGATTCCCTCTACCAGCAGTACCTCGCGGACCCTGCCAGCGTGTCCGAGGACATGCGCCAGTTCTTCGCGGGCTTTGACCTCGCCATGAGCCGCCCCGCCGGCGCGGGCGTGGTCGCCGGCGAACCACCCTTCCAGCGGGCGGTCCAGAACCTGGTGAGCGCCTACCGCGACATGGGCCACCTCGCCGCGAAGATCGACCCGTTCGGGCGGCAGCGGCCACGCCCCGACGTGCTCGAGCCGTCGTACCACGGGCTCAAGCCCGGCGACCTCGACAAGCCGGTGGACGGCGCGGCCTTCGGCTTTGCCGGCGGCACCACCACCGTTCGCACGCTCATCGAACGCCTCGAAGCGTGCTACTGCGGCGCGGTGGGCTTCGAGTTCATGCACATCCCCGACCGCACGGAGCGTGAGTGGTTCCGCTCGCGCATCGAGGGTGCCCCATACCCCGCCCCCATGAACGCCAGCCAGAAGCTCTGGCTCCTCGAGAACCTCACCGCGCCCGAAGTCTTCGACAAGTTCCTCGGCAAGCGCTACCCCGG
>DATAKA010000112.1:0-60718 GCA_036261855.1 Phycisphaerales bacterium
AGGAATAGAGGATGAAGGTCTCGGGGCCGAACTTGAGGGAGAAGTTGGCGTCGCCGCGCACGGAGTTGGTCACGACGTCCATGGAGTGCGGGGCGGAGACGCCGCCACGCCGGGTGGGGATGAAGTACTGGGGCGGGGGCAGTGCGCCGCGGTCGCGGTTGGGGTTGAAGGCGTCGGCCTCCATGGCCTTCAGCCAGCGCGGGCGGACGGCCGTGGCCTGCGGCGGGATGGCGCCGGTGACGTACCACTGCGCGGTGAGCGCGAGGGACAGGCGCGTGCCCACGGCCTCGGACGTGGCCTGCTGGCGCAGGTGGATGAGGCCGGTCATGTCCGGTGTTGCGAGCGCGACGACGGCGTTGGTGTTGCGGTCAAGGTCGGCGAATTCTGACGCGCGACCCTGCAGGCGAAGGTCAAAGTACGATCCCTGCCAGCGGCGCTCCCAGTCCCCATAGACGCGGCTCAGGTTGGCCTCGGCGGCGTTCCCGGGCACCTGCTGCGCCGCGGCGGTGCGCCAGCGGGCGGACTGCGAAAAGAGCCGGAGCGGCTTGCCGCCCGTTCCGAGACGGGCCATCGTGGTTGGGAACACGTCGGCGCGGATGAGAGAGTCGTCGCCGTACATGCGCTCGACCATCTGCTCGGCCGCGAGCCGGTTGGCCTCGGGCCACTTCATGCGCGGGTACGCGAGGTCGAGGACACCGCCGTCATCCATGCGGGCGATCGCGGCCTTGATGCGCTCGGGGTGCAGGGCCTTGGCGCCGCGGGCATCCACGTACGCGATATCGCGCATGCGCTCCAGGGTGCGGGTCGTGGCCCGCAGGCCCCACTGCGCCTCGGCGAAGAACTTGCGGTCGCAGATCTGGCGGGCGAAGTACGCGAAGTTGACGAGCAGGTCCAGCGATTCGTTGGCCTTGCCGTCGGCGGCGAGGCGCGTCGCTTCCACGTTCACCAGCGCTTCCAAGCGGTCGAATGCGGGCATGTACCCGATGTTCGCCCAGGCGAGTGTCGGCGGGTCGTCCAGCTCCGTGTACAGCCCGGCGCGGATCAGGTCCGGCGGGACGCCGTCAGCGCCGTACGGCTGCGCGAAGATCATCGCCTTGCGCCAGTCCTGCTCCGCCGTCACCGTCACGAGCCCGGCGAGCACCGCCTGCTGCGATGCGCCCTGGGCCCACGCCGCGGCGGCGGCAAAGCCCTTCGCGTCGGCCGGCATGAGCCGTGCTTCATCCACGCTCGCGACGGCCGCGGGCGGGGCTTCCATCTTCGCGAACAGGGGCAGGAGGACCGTGTCACTCCGGCGCGCAGCGTCCACGTTCACCAGCGATTCGTTGAGCTTGGACACCGCGCTGTCCGACTGCGCGGGCGCCGCGGCGGAGAAGAGCATGGCGCCGGCGATCACTGCAAGGGCGAGGCAACGGCGGAGGACGGCGGGTTGGGTCATGGGCGATTGTTGCCGCGCAGCGGGCCGCCGGCTTTCCGAACGCAAAAACGCATCGCCCCGGCGGAGAGAAGCCGGGGCGAGCGGGAGAGAGCGGAGAGAGTCTGTTCAGCGAGCGGGCGCGGGGGTAGGCTTGGCGGAATCCGCAAAGACCGACCCGGGGCTGCGCAGGAACCGCGTGGGGCGCTGGTCGGTCATCTGGGCGTTGAGCTTGGTGAGCGACTCGTCCACGATCTGGCGGACGCGCTCGCGGCTGATGTTGAGCTCGTCGGAGATCTGCTTGAGCGTGAGGGGCTCGCCGCCGTCCAGGCCGAACCGCATCCGCAGGACCTGCGCCTCGCGCTCGTCGATCGCGTCCAAAAGCTGGCGGAGGATGCGGAGGTCTTCCTCGGCGAAGAGGCGTTCGGCGGGGGTGCCGGCACGCTGATCGGCGATCATCTCGCTCATCGACATGAGCTCACCGCTGGCGTTGCGCGGGGCGCTGGGTGTCTGGAACGCCTTGACGGCGCGCCGGATGATGCGGACCTTGCGGAGGGGCAGGTCCATCGCCTTCGCGAGGTCCTGGAGCGTGGGCGTGGTGCCCATCTCGGCCTCGAGGCGGCGGTATGCGACCTTCCACTTCGCGACCAGCTCGACCATGTACGCGGGGATGTGCACGGGCTGCGCGGCGTTGATGAGCGCACGCTTCATGCCCTGCTTGATCCACCACGAGGCGTACGTGCTGAAGCGGGCGCCCTGCGCGGGGTCAAAGCCCTCGACCGCGCGCATGAGGCCGATGTTGCCCTCTTCGATCAGGTCGGAAAGGGGCAGGCCGCGGTTGGAATAGTTCTTCGCAATGGCGACAACGAGGCGCAGGTTGCAGCGGATCATGCGCTCGCGGGCCTCGGGGCAGCTCTCGTTGATGATCTTCCAGCCGAGTTCCCGCTCTTCCTCCTGCGTGAGCAGGGGGTGGCGGTTGATCTCGCGCAGGTACGCGCGGAGGTCGTAATTGGCAGTCTCACGCCCTTGGGACGTGGTGCGTGCGCGATCCAGGTTGGAAACGGGCTTGTCTATCACTCTCCACCCATCCTTACCGGCGCGGAAGGCGCCGCCTGCTCTCGACCTGGTAGACTCTGTTGAAGGCGAGGCAGGTGCTGCGGAATAGCACCTGTCTATGCGCCCAAAGTCGACCGGAGGTTTCATCGACCGGGGGGGATGGGCCCAATAGGGGCGTTCTCCCTCCACCTCCACGTCGTAGAAGGTGACACGGATTGCGCGACGTGCAAGGAAAGTGCGCACTTTTTCTTGCGCGAAGCCAACTTTTTTGATGTCCCAGGCCGAATTGCCTCTTGCAGACGTAGGTATCATCGCAAAGCAGCGGCCAATCGGCCACGACCGAGAACCGCTATCTCACCCCATGGCACAGAAGAAGGACATTTCTGCTCTCCTAAAGGAATGGCCGTACCAGCCCGGACAGGTCAACGCCCGACTTATTTTGGGTACCGATAACCTTGAACGCGTGCAGGTGCGCCTCGATCTCGGTGTTCTGCAAATGTTCGCGGAGGGCCGACCTGATGGCGAACAGCCGTTCGGGTTCCCGTCGCTCTTGGAATATCACGAAGCCCGCGTGGACGGCGAAGTGGAGCAAGAGGAAGTGATCGAGGGGGAGCCCAAGACGCCCAAGGAGCCCGAGGCGCAGAAGGAAGATGAGGGCGGCGCCATGGCGGAGGGCCCCAGCGATCCCACGCCGGGCGAGAAGCCCGAGATTCGGCTGACGCCCGACGAATGCCGGGCCCTGCGGGAAGAGGCCGCGCAGTTTTATCAGCGCTATGTGGCGTGCCTCGCGCTCGACGAGTTCGAGCGTGTGATCCGCGACACGACGCGCAACCTGCGCGTGGTGGACCTGTGCGCCCAGCACGCGCAGACGGACCACGACAAGGGCGTGCTGGAGCAGTTCCGCCCGTACATCATCATGCTGCGGGCGCGGGCGCTCGCGAGCCAGGCGATCAAGGACAACGAGTTGAAGGCGGCGGTGGTGGCCCTCGACGAGGCGCTCGACGGCCTCAAGCGTCACTTCACGAAGACGGGAAACGAGAAGGGGTTCGACCAGTCCAGCGAGGTGCGCATGCTGCGCGACATGCGCGAGGCGCTCGTGCCGCGGCTGCCGGTCTCGCAGAAGGCCGAGCTGCGCCAAAGGCTGCAGCGGGCGCTGGAGACGGAGAATTACGAGCTCGCGGCGATTCTGCGGGATGAGCTCAAGCAGTTGAAGGAATAGCGCCAGTTACGCGGGGCGCGCAGCCATCCACCGCCCAAACGCATCCAGCGCTTCCCGCTCCATCGCCACCGCCGTCGCCACTTCCTCCACCGTCACGCTGTTCGCGCCCAGCGTCAGGGCCGCGACTTTGCCCGAGAGGAACTTGGTGCGGGCCGCGATGAAGATGCGTGGGTTGGCATCGCGGATGGCCTGCACGGCGTGCAGCACTGCCTCGTCGTCGGGCACGGTGATGAAGATGGCGTCGGCGTGGTGCACGCCCGCCTTCTCCAGCACCTCGTGGTTGCTGATGTCGCCGAACACGATCGTGCGCCCCAGCGATGCCTGCCGGCTCACGGTCTTAGCGTTGAGCTCCACGACGACATAGCGGGTGCCGCTGACGTCCAGGCGGTCGGCCAGCGCACGCCCCACGGGGCCGAAGCCGGCGATGATCACGCTGTGGGGCTGGCGCTGCGGCGCTGCGTGAGGCTCACCTTCAGCGTCCGGCGCGGACGACCCGTCCGAGGCTGCACCTCCATCGACACCAGTCGCCTCTTCCACAGCCGGTGCGGCGGCTTGTGCAGCGGCATCGCGCAGCACGCCGCTGCGCACCCACCGGGAGAGTGGAACGCCGCGCAGACGGTCCGCGACAGCATGGATGGGGCCCGCCAGCAGCGGCGTAGCGATGAGCGTCAAGATCACAACAGCCACGGCGGAACCGTTGTGGGCCGAGGTGAGCGCGGCCGAGCCCGCGGCGATCAGGATGAGCGAGAACTCGCCGCTGTTACCCATGTACACGCCGGTCACGGTCGCCGATGGCGCCGTCATGCCCAGCACGTAGCCCGTGAGGGCGATGATGGCGGTCTTGAGGACGATGACCGCGACGGTTGCGATGAGCACCGCGGGCAGGTTCTGGAGGAGTTCACCGGGCACCACGCGGAGGCCCACGCCGGTAAAGAAGATGGCGAGCAGCAGGTCCCGCAGCGGCGCGAACTGCCCGGCGAGTTGGTAGCGGAAGGGTGTGCCCGCGAGCAGGAAGCCCGCGAGGAACGCGCCCATCTCCGGCGAGAATCCGATGAAACTCGTCCACGCCGCGCTGAGCAGCGCGAGCGCGGCCGACACGATGAGGATGAGTTCGGCGTTGGCCAATCGCGCTACGCCCGCCAGTAGCCTGGGGAGAAGCAACCGCCCCAGCCACAGCATGAGGAAGACGCCGCTGGCGGCGAGCGCTGCCTTCAGCACGCTGGTGGACCACGGCGGCAGGTCGCTCGTCTCGTGGTCGGCCCGCAGGCCCGTGGACCACGTCGTGATGAGCGGAATCGCGGCCAGGAACACGACGCTCAGAAGGTCCTGCACGATCGATACGCCCAGCGACACGCGCCCGTGCTGGCTCTGCAGTTCGCGCCGGTTCATCAGGATGCGCACGAGCACCGCCGTGGACGAGATCGACGCGGCCATCGCCAGCAGCAACGCCGCCGGACGGGGCACGCCAAGCAGCAGGAAGACGCTCCACAGCACCCCCACCACCGCCAGCGTGGAGATGACCCCCGCGGCGACAATGTGCACCATACCTCGCTGCATGGTCGCCAGATCCAGGTGCAGGCCGATCGTGAACATGAGCAGGATGGTCGCGAGCTCTGAAATCTGTTCGGCCGCCTCGGCGTTCTTGACAAGCCCCAGCGACGCCGGCGCGACGATGGCCCCGGCGACGAGGTAGCCGGGGATCGACTCAAGGCGCAGTTTGCGGAAGATCACCGCGACCGCCGCGGCGGTCACCAGCACGATGAGCATGACCGCCGCGAAAGACTGGTGCGGCGCCTCGGCCTCGGCGAGCGTCAGCATCATCGAGGAGAAGTTGGTGCAGAAGGAGGTCACTCGGGCACGATACGCGGGGAACGGGAACACCGGTGGTGCCCGGTCTACGCGTCCGGCGTTGGTGGCGTGTGACGGTCATCGGCGGGCTTCGGTCCGCCCCGTTCCCTGCGGGCCACGACGGCGAGCAGCGTGATGTCCGCGGGTGTGATGCCTTCAAGGCGTGCCGCCTCGCCGAACGTGCGCGGGCGGAACCGGTGCAGGGCGTGGCGTGCCTCGGCCCGCAGGTGGTGGATGGCGAGGTAGTCGATGGCCTCGGGCAGGCGGCGGTGCTCCATCTCTGCGTGACGGCGCACCTCGGCCCGCTGCCGGACGATGTACGCGGCGTACCGACGCTCGGCGTGGACGGTGCGGACCACGCCAGCGTCGAACGCCCGCGCACCCAACGCGGCCAGCGTGCGTTCAAAGTCAGCGACGTCGTACGTGTTGCCGCGAAGCAGGAGTTCCACAGGCTTTCCCTGGTGGGTGGAACGGTCCACGAACGCGCTGAGGTCCGTGATCTGCGCGGAGCGGCGCTCGAACGCGTCGATGCGGGCGCGGCCAAGCACAGTGGCTCTCAGGAGCCCAAGGTCTCGCGCGAGGGGCGTCAGCCGGTCCGGCGCGTTGTCCGCCCGCAGCAGCAGCCTGTGCTCGGCACGGCTCGTGAACATGCGGTAGGGCTCGACGGGCGTCTTTGTCACCAGGTCGTCCATCAGCACGCCGATGTACGCCTGCTCGCGCCCCAGCGTCCATTCCGCCCTGCCCAGCGCGCGGAGCGCCGCGTTGGCACCGGCAATCAAGCCCTGCGCCGCGGCCTCCTCGTAGCCGCTCGTGCCGTTGATCTGCCCGGCAAGAAAAAGCCCCGCGACGACCTTGGTCTCGCCCGTGACGTTAATCTGGTGCGGGCGCACCATGTCGTACTCCACGGCATACCCATAGCGGTGGATGCGGGCCTCTTCGCACCCGGGCATCGACCGCACGATCGCGTCCTGCACGTCCGGCGGCAGGCTGGTGGAGATGCCGTTGCAGTAAACCCAGTCGCTGGACCAGCTCTCAGGCTCCAGGAACACGCCGTGGCTCTCGCGCTGTGCGAACCGCACGACCTTGTCCTCGATCGAAGGGCAGTACCGTGGGCCGGCGGACTCGATCTGGCCCGAGTACATCGGCGCACGATGGAGGTTCGCACGGATGAGGTCGTGCGCTGCGCCCGTGGTCGCCGTCATGCGGCAGGAAACCTGCGGGAGGAGCGGGAATGGGGAATGCAGGAAACCCGAGGCACGCCAGGCGTCGAGAGCAGCGGTGACTCGCTGGTCTGGATCGACAGACGTGGAGCGCCACCAGCCGGAGCGGCCTTCGGCATTCGTGATTCGGCATTCGTGCAGTGCTGCAGCGACTCGGTCCGCATCCGAATGCCGAACGCCGAATGCCGAATGCCGCTTCCCATCTGACAGCTCACTGAACGGCAGCGGCTCCTCATCCCCCGCCTGCTCATCAAGCTCTTCCCACCGGATGCCCGCGCGCGCAAGACGCGGCGGCGTGCCCGTCTTGAGCCGTGCGAGTTCAAAGCCCATGTCTCGGAGCGAATCGCTGATGGCGTGCGCCGCCGCCTCGCCATGACGCCCACCGGGCGTCTTGACCTCACCGGTGTGCATCAGGCCGCGCATGAACGTGCCCGTCGTGAGCACGACGGCCTTCGCGTGCAGGTGCGTCGGTTGCTCCGGATGGGTCGGACGCACCACGACGCCCGTGCAGCGACCACCCTCCACCACGAGCCGCTCCACGGCGCCCTCGATGACGTCGATCTCGGGGCGCGACGCGATCAGCAACTGCACGGCCCGGGCGTACGCGTGCTTGTCGCACTGCGCTCGCGGCCCCTGCACCGCGGCACCCTTGCTCGTGTTGAGTACCTTGAACTGGATGCCGGTCGCGTCCGTGGCGAGTCCCATGAGCCCGCCCAGCGCATCTATCTCGCGGACCAGTTGGCCCTTGGCCAGCCCACCGATCGCCGGGTTGCACGACATGACCCCGACCTTTGAGGCGTCCAGGGTCACCAGTGCGATGGTGCCCCTGCCGGGCAGCAGATTGGCCGCCGCCCACGCCGCCTCCACGCCCGCGTGCCCGCCGCCGATGATGATGACCTCGTACCCGTGCAACTCGCCAGTTTATGAACCCGTCCGCGCGGCCCCACTTGCCCGCAGAACCTGTGCGGAAACTGTGGTTTGAGAGTGGAAATCCCGCCCGCGCCGACGCGTCCCGTGCACGGGGTCGGTACGATCTGCGCATGGCAGGACGCAGAACCCCCCCGTTGTTTGACCTGCTCGGGCGGAACGCCGGGCAAGGCATCGGCCTTCCGCGCGTAGGCTCCACACGCACCCCGGACGCCCCCCCACCCCCAGCGTCCGGCACCGCCCACGATCGGGGCGAGCAGGCCGTCGCAGAAGCCAACGCCGCGGCCATCGGCGGGGTCGGCACCGCGACCGCTCCGCCCCCCCAGAAACCCGTGGTCCGCGTCGAGCTCAAGCCCATGCCGCTGGCGGCACCAACTGCCCAGCTATCGCCGACTTCGTTCTCACCCGCCCGCGAACCCGGGCTTTCATCCAACCCGATCCCACAGCCCGGATTCTGGGCCGAGGCTTCCGGTGGCCGTGCCCTCCGTTTGCCGACTGTGCTGGCGTATGTCATTGTGTGCGGAGTGGTTGCGCTGCTGCTGGGCACATGGTTCACCGCATACAAGCTGGGCAACAAGGCAGGCAAGGACCAGATGGCCGCGTTTGTCCGGAGCGACGCGCCGAAGGTGATTGAGCCAGATGGCAGCGCGAACCCCGCTCCGGTGCCGCAGAACCCTGCGACCAACCCGCAGCCCGCAGCACAACCCGCGACCCAGCCGGGCATGGCACCAGTTCTGACGCTGGACCAGCTTGTGGCGGTCAGCAAGCCGGGCGGGGCGATGACGGCCCGTGGCTGGCTGCCATCTGACCCACGCGAATCGGGGAAGAACTACTTGGAACTCGCGACGCTGCAACGAGATGACGCCGCAAAGGCCGTGATCTATCTCACGGGCAGCGGGCAGGATGCGTTCGCCGTGCCGCTGGACCAGAAAGCCAACCCCGCCAATAATCGCTCCCTGCGCTACCGGCTGATCGCCTGGCCCGGGCTGACGGCGGACGAGTACGCCGGCGGCCGGGGGGACCAGGCCAGCAGGATCCAGAACGCGGTTTCGCGGCTGGGCAAGCAGTGGGGCGGGCCTTCGGACTTCCGGATGCCCCAGTGGGTGAAGTTCAAGTAGAACGTTGACGTACCAAAGAAGGTGGACCATGAGCCTTGACCCGAGCCTGAAAGTTTCCGCCAACCTCGCCGGCAAGCGCAGCGTGCTGACCCGCACCGAGCGCATCGCCAAGATGCAGACGGACAAGAAGTTCGACCCCAAGAAGGACAAGGTCCTTGGCCTCGCGAAGACGCTGGTCGGCAAGGGCTGATCCCCGCGCGCCACAACCAACAGCACTGCAGGAGCGCACGGTGTGCGCTCCTGTTCTTTTTTTGGGGGAACCTCGTGCCGCGTTTGAGAATCGATTCTCAGTAATCGCCGTATGATGGGTGCGATGCACGCCCTTTCCGTTGAGAACCTCACCTTCCGGTACGCGGCCTCTGGCTGGGAGCTTGAGGTCCCGGCGCTCACGCTGGCGAAGGGAGAGCAGTTGCTCATGGTCAGCCCCTCGGGGGCCGGCAAGAGCACGCTCTTGAACGTCGTGGCGGGCCTGCTGGACCCGACATCGGGGTCGGTCCGCGTGGCCGATCAGAACTTCCACGCGCTGCGCGGGGCGGCCCGCGACGCGTTCCGCGGGCGGCACGTCGGGATGATTTTCCAGACTTTCAATCTGCTGCAGGGGTTCACTGCGGCGGAGAACGTCATGGCGGCCCTGCTCTTCGCGGGCGTGCCGGAGCGGGAGCATCGCGCAAAGGCTCAAGCCGTGCTCCAGCGGCTGGGCATCACGCGTATCGACGCACCCGTCGAGGACATGAGCGTGGGCCAGCAGCAGCGCGTGGCGGTGGCCCGCGCGATGGTGTGCGACCCCGTGCTGGTGCTGGCGGATGAGCCGACGGCGAGCCTGGACCCCACCAACGCGCGCGCGGCCATGGACCTCATCCAGGAAGTCTGCCGCGAGAAGCACGCGGCGCTCCTGTGCGTGAGCCACGACCCGGCGATGGCATCCCGCTTCGAGCGGCGTGAATCGCTCACCACAGAGCACACCGAGAACACGGAGAGGACGCAGTGAATGTCTGACACCCTCGTGCAAACGATCGCTGTTTCGTCGTGCCCGCTCTCCTCTGTATTCGCTGGCGGTGATGCCCGATGACTGACTTCACCATCATCCTGCGTTCGCTGCGTGTGCGGCTCTTCTCGACGCTCACGACGATCGTCACGGTGGGTGTCGCGGTCGCGCTCATCCTGGTGCTGCTCACGATGCGGGACAGCGCCAAGCGTGCGTTCGAGCGGGGCGGCGGGGACATGCACCTCCTGGTCTCGGCAGAGGCGAGCCCGCTGTCATCGGTGCTCAACAGCATCTTCTACGCGAACGCGCCCCGACGGTCGCTGCCGTGGGCCCGGTACGAGAAGCTGCTGACGCAGGCCCCCTGGGCGTACGCGGTGCCGACGGTGACGGGCGACAGTTTCCGCGGCATGCCGGTCGTCGCGACCACGCCGGAGATGTTCACGCAGTTCAAGCCAGCCCTGGGCGAGGCGTGGACGCTCAAGGAGGGCGCATTCTTTCAAGGCGACTTCGAGGTCGTGGTCGGCTCCACCGTGGCGTCTCAGGCGGGGCTGCATGTGGGGGACACCATCTTCTTCACGCACGGGGTACCCAAGGACGGCGGGCCCATCGCGGGCGACGTCATCCACGATCACGAGGGCCACGACGATCACGCGCATGACGATCATGCACACGATGATCACGGGCACGACCACGCGCACGACGACGGCGCGGCGCACGTGCACCGGGAGTTTGGCTGCAAGGTCGTCGGCATCCTCACCCCCACGTTCAGCCCGCACGACCGCGCCCTGTTTACGTCGCTCAACTCGGCGTGGGTGCTGCACGCCCACGACCGGCGTGAGAAGGAGGGCGTCTTCTCGCAGCCGGGTGCGACGGCGACCACAACGCCCGCCGACCTCACCGACGCCGACCGCCAGATCACTGCGGTCTACCTGCGCCTGGTGACCCGCGAGGGCGGCGCAGCGCCGGCGAACCTCCAGCAGGTCTTCAGCATGCTCCGGTCGGACCCGACGGTCATGGTCGCGCAGCCCGCCGACGAGGTCGCCTCGCTCTTCCTGATCGTGGACAACGTCAACCGGCTGTTCCTGGTCATCGCCGGTGTCGTCATGGTCGCCAGCGCGGTCTCCATCATGCTCGCGCTCTACAACAGCATGGAGCAACGGCGGCGGCAGATCGCCGTTATGCGCGTGCTGGGCGCGAGCGCGGGGCGTATTTTCGCCCTGGTGTTGACCGAGTCGGCGGTCATCGGCCTGTGCGGCGCGGCGGTGGG
Organism: Phycisphaerales bacterium; assembly: GCA_036261855.1. Lineage (GTDB taxonomy): Bacteria > Planctomycetota > Phycisphaerae > Phycisphaerales > UBA1924 > BJHL01. The sequence goes on from DATAKA010000112.1 coordinate 11,052, forward strand.
CGCAGGCTTGGCGTTCCTTGGCGCGTTCGCGGCCCGCGGAATCCTGCGGGAACGGCTGGGGCTGGTCATCGATCCGGCGTTTGGGCTGACAACCGTTCTCGCCGTCGTACTCGCGGCGGTCGTGCTCGCGTGCGTCGCCGGGCTGGTCCCCGCGATGGCGGGATACCGGATCAGCGTGGCCCGCAGCCTCAAGTCCGCCGCGTAACTCAATCCGCACTGTTCGTACCATACCACCATGAAGGTCTTCTGGGCCATCATCCTGCTGCTCGTGCTCGCGACCGCCGCGCTCTTTGTCGGCACGGCGTACCGGCAGCATGCGCAGGCCGAAGCACAGGCCGCCAAGGCGCGGGCGGACGCGGAAGCCGCCCGGGCTCGGGCCGAGAACGAAGCGTTGAAGATTGCCGAGGCGATCGAGTCCGCCAAGCTCGGCGTCCACCCGCCCGACGGCGCGCCGAACGTCGTGCCCAAAGCGGCGGCGGATGCGACACCTGCCGCTACTCCGGGAGCCGTGACCGACGCGCAGATGCGCGAGGCCTTTGTCAGCCCCATCAGTTCGCCCGAAGCCACGGTGAAGCCGCTGATCCACGCCCCCAAGCCGGCAACCATCGATCCCGCACCAGCCACCACAGCGGCAGCGCCCGCCGCGGCCGCGAAGCCCAAGCCCGCGGCCCCGCTGGTCGCCCCCACGCTCAGCCCAGCCAAAATCGGCGAGTACGACGTGATGGGCGCTGCGCTCATCGAACGCACTGAGGATGGGGCGCTCGTCTTTGGCGACATCACCATCAAGGGCGAGGGCACGGAAGCCAGCCCGTACGTGGTGCCGTGGGACGCGCTCATCCGGGCTGAGGAACAGTTCGACCCTTCCCGCAACTCGCTCCGCATCCCCGAGTTTGTCGCCATCCTGCACGACAAGTGGGTGCGGCTGGACGGGTATGTGTCGTTCCCGCTCATGACCAACCAGCCCAAGGAACTGCTGGCGATGCTCAACATGTGGGACGGGTGCTGCATCGGCGTCCCCCCCACCCCGTACGACGCCGTGGAGGTCCACCTCAAGAAGGCCATCACCGGCGACGAGCGATTCTCCGTCAGCGGGCGGGTGACCGGGCGGTTCAGCGTGAAGCCCTACGTGGTCAAGAGCTGGCTGGTGGGGATGTACGTGATGGAAGACGCCGACTTTGCCCCCAGCGAGGATGACGAGGGGACCTGACGGGGTCGCCCCGCGTGATTCCCTACGATTGCCCGCAGTGGCATCCACCGATTACTACGACATCCTGGGCGTGAAACGGTCGGCCTCGGCGGACGAGATCCGCACCGCCTACCGCAAACTCGCGCGCCAATACCACCCCGACGTGAACAAGGCCCCCGACGCCGTGAAGAAGTTCGCGGAGGCGCAGAAGGCCTACGACGTCCTGAGCGACGTCGAGAAGCGGAAGCTCTACGACCAGTTCGGCGCCGACGCCGCGGACCGCGGCCCCGCGCCGGGCCCGGGCCGCAGCGGTGCACCGCCTTGGGCCCACGGCACGCCGCCCGACATCGACATGGACGCCGAGGACCTGGGCTCGGTGTTCGAGGCCATCTTCGGCGGCATGGGAACGGGCGGACGGCCGCAGGGCGGCGGGCGGCCCCGTGGGCGGACGGGCGGGCGCACCCACGCACACCGCCACGCACCGCCCGTCTCCGAAGAAGTTCACGAGGTCCGCGTGGACTTTGTCACCGCCGCAAAGGGGGGCATGTCCGCCGTCCGCGTCACCGACGCCAAGGGCACCCGCACCGTCGAAGTTCGCATCCCACCCGGCACCGAGGACGGCGCCCAGATGCGCGTCCGCGGCGTGCTGCGCGACGAGGAGAATCTTCCCGCGGACCTGCTGCTGCGCATCCGCACGTTGCCGCACGAACTCTGGCGGCGCGGCGAGTTCACCGAGACCGGCGTGGGGCTGGACCTGCACCTGGACCTGCCGCTCACCATCGCCGAAGCGACGTTCGGCGCGACGATCGACGTGCCCACGCTGACGGGCAAGGTCTCCCTCACCATCCCGCCCGGCACGGCGAGCGGGCGCAAGCTCCGCATGCGGGGGCTTGGCATCGTGACCGACGACGGGCGCAAGGGCGACCTCGTCGCCGTGGTGCAGGTGACACCGCCAGACACCGCCCGGATCAGCGACCTGGAGAAGGATGTGCTGCGTCGGATCGCCGAGGCCGGGGGCAACCCGCGCTCGGGCCCCTCGTGGCGGAGGATGTAATCAGCGACCATGCCGATGCTCAGCGTCATCATCCCGATGTACAACGAGGCCGACCGCATCGGCGCAACGGTCGCGGACGTGTGCGCCACGCTGCGCTCGTGGGGCACGACGGCGGAGGTGCTGCTGGTGGACGACGGCAGCACGGACGCCACCGTGGACGCCGCGGAACCCCTGTGCGGCGATCACGGGGATGCACTCACCCTGCGGCTCATCCGGCACGGCGTCAACCAGGGCAAAGGGGCCGCGGTGCGCACCGGCATGCGGGCCGCGCGGGGCGGCTGGGTGGTGTTCATGGACGCCGACAACTCGACGCGGCTCGCCGAACTCGAGAAGCTCAACGCCGAGGCGAGAGCGACGGGCGCACCCATCATCATCGCGTCGCGCAGCGTGGCGGGCGCGGAAGCGCTGACCACCCCCGCGCGCAGAGCGGCGGGCCGGGCGTTCCGGGCGTGCCTCACGCTGCTGGGGCTGGATCTTGCGCGGGACACGCAGTGCGGATTCAAGCTCTACCGGGGCGACGCCGCGGCTTTCATGGCCGCGCACGCGATTGAAGACGGCTTCGCGTTCGATGTGGAGCACCTGCTGCTGGCCCGGCGTGCCGGACTTGCGGTGCGCGAGGTCGGTGTCCGGTGGGACCACCGCACCGGGGGCAGCATCCGCGTCGTGCGTCATGGGCTCCAGATGCTGTGGGCTGCCGTACGCATCCGCCATCGCGTGCGTCGCATGAGCCTCACGCGGCCGTCACGCGCAACCCCGGGACCGTTGCTGGTCGAGGTCAAGCCTCTCCAGATTGCTCCCTCGGAACGGGACACTGTGGCCGCGTCATGATGCCGCGGAGTTGATCGATGCAGGTGTCGCTGCGTGCTTGAATCGCAGGGCCGTCCACACCAGCACCATCAGAAACACGAGAAGCACCCACGAACTGCCGCCGATGAAACGCCACCGCTGCATCAGTTCGGGCGTGAGGTCGCCGGGCGGCAGGCGGTAGGCCAGGAACGACAGGATCGTCATGACCAGCAGCGGTGCACGGGGCACACCACCCTTGACGACCAGCAGCGCGATCGCCGTTGCGTACACGGGCGCGAGCAGGACGGTGTGGCGCGTCTCCAGGTGCAGGCTGAACGCGAGCATGGCCGTGGTCACACCGACCCAATCGAGCAGGACGAGTTTCTCTCTGGCTGGGTCGCTCTCCGCCCGCCCGAACCGCCCCGCAAACAACTTCTCACCCGCCCCCACAAACAGTCGCCACACGGTTGTGAGGCACACGAGCGCCACCAACCCCACCGCCGCGTACATGACCGGCTTGCTCCACCCCATCGATTCCGCAAGCCTGCGGATGGCCTGCAGCGCCGATGCGCCGGTAATCTCCAGGTCCGGCGGCGCGGCGTTGGCCACCTCGCCGTCGTTCACCTGCACGCCGAGCATCCGCGCCACGCCGCCGTACGCCGCGGCCTGCATCCGCAGGTTGTAGTCCCACCCCATGATGAGCGCGGGGCCAAAGAAGCACGCAAGCCAGCCCAGCACAAACCCCACCGCGGCCTTGAAGCGACCTCGCACAATGAAGTACGGCAGGAAGATGATGGTGAGGTACTTGACACTCGCGCCCACCGCCAGCAGCGCACCAGCGAGCAACGCGCGCCGGTCGATCCAGCGCAGCCCCAGCACAATGGGCAGCAGCAGGAACACGTCCTTGTTGCCGCGACGGATCGTGCCCATCGCCTGTTCGCTCACCATCACCAGGCTCAGCACCGCGACCAGCGACACCGTTGACCCATCCGCCTTGATCCCTAGCCGCCGCAGCACCTCCTTTGCGCCCAGCCACAACGCCGCGCTCAGCATGGCGAGGTTCATGGGCAGCCAGACCGCCGCGGCCGCTCGCTCTCCCAGTGGCACCAGCAGGCTCACCCAAGCGGCAGTGAGGGGCGGGTAGGGGTTGATGCCCTGGCCGTAGTGATAGATATTCTGTTTGACGGTGACGGCTGTGGCGGATTCAAAGACGTACTGAAAGTCGCCCGTCTTCCCTTTGGCGATCCGCAGCGCCGCGAGCACCCCAAAGACCGCCAGAATGACCGCAAAGACCGACGTGCAGACCCGCCGAAGGTGGGTGCGCGGATCAATCGGGGTCGCCATGCGCAACTATACCGATTGTGGGGGTTTGTGTGGGTATACCCGGGTGACCGGCATTCAGGGAATGGTCCGCACCTCCCCAACCCGCCCCGACGCTGGTACACTCCCGCCAACGGGGTTTTGAGCGGCGGGCTTGCGAGGGGAGTGCGCCCGCCGCGGTTGTGCAACAAGGACGCACCAGCGCTGCGCGGGCAGGCGCAGCACAGGCACACCACACACGTGCTCAAGCAACGGCACCAGTTCTTTGTCACGCTCTTGGGCGCAACCGACGCAGTCGTCGTCGCGTGCGCGTGCGTGCTGGCGTGGGCCGTCCGCCGGCATTACGTCGACGGGGCGGTGCCACCCATCTCCGGGCTTGATGGGCTGCGCACGCTTGTCCGGGAGCCTCTGGTGCTCTTCGCGGTGCCTCTGGCGATCGTGTCGATGCGCATGTTCCGCCTGTACCGGCCCTGGCGCGACCGCCGACTGCTCGCCGAAGCCCGCCAGATCTTCAACGCGTCGCTGACCACCATCGTCTCGCTCATCGTGCTGCTGTGGGCCCTGGGCACCGACCTGCTGGGCGGCTGGCAGACGGGCGTCCGCGTGCACGTCTGGGGCATGTCGCTGGACGCGGGGCGCATCCAGCTCCTGGCCCTCGCGGTCCTCCTGCCCGTGTGCCTGCTCTTTGAGCGCACCATCTTCCGTGCCGTGCTGCGGAGCCTGCGCCGGCGCGGGTACAACCTCCGGCACGTGGCCGTCATCGGCACGGGCAGATTGGGCCGCATCGCCTGCCGCACGCTCGACCGCAACTCGTGGACGGGCATCCACGTCGCGTACTTCATCGACCACCACGAGAACCCCACGCGCCTGGTGGACGTGGTGAGCCGGCGCGTGCATGGCGGCCTGACGAGCCTGGAACAGACCCTGGAAACCAAGCCGGTGGACGCGGTGTACCTCGCGCTGCCCAACAACCGCGCGGCCCTGCTGCCGGGCCTGCTGCGGCGGCTCGAGAAGTACCCCGTCGAGGTCCGCATCATCCCGGACGTCAGCCCCCGCTACGTGCCGCTGTCGATGACCATCAACGAGCTGGAGGGGATGCCGATCCTCTCCATTCGCGAGAGCCCGATGAACGGCGTTGCGGGCGCACTCAAGCGCGCCTTGGACGTCGTTGGCGCGCTCTCGGGCATCATCATCTTCTCGCCCCTCATGCTGGTGCTTTCGGGGCTCATCGCAGCGACCAGCCCGGGGCCCGTCATCTTCCGCCAGAAGCGGGTCTCGCTGGGCGGCGAAGAGTTCGACATCCTCAAGTTCCGCACGATGCAGCACGAGGACGACGAGCAACCGCCCGCCGCGTGGACCACGCGCGACGACCCTCGTATCACCTCGGTCGGCCGCTGGTTGCGCCGCACGAGCCTAGACGAGCTCCCCCAGCTCTTCAACGTACTCCTGGGCGACATGAGCCTCGTGGGCCCCCGCCCCGAGCGGCCCGAACTCATCGCACGCTTCCGCGAGGACTGGCGCGGGTACGTTCTGCGGCAGCACGTCAAGGCCGGCATCACCGGCTGGGCGCAGATCAACGGCCTGCGGGGCGACACCAGCCTGCGCAAGCGTCTGCAGCTCGACCTCTTCTACATCCGCCACTGGAGTCTGGGCTTTGACCTCAAGATCCTGTGGCTCACGCTCTTCCGGGGCTTTGTGCACCGCAACGCGCACTGATGGCAGCACAGGACCCGGGGCGAATCCCGGGCTTCAACTCCGCTCCCGCCGCCCCTACACTCGCCCCGCATGGCCATCCGACCCGACGAAGTCCTCCTCCTCAAGCCCCCGGCGATGACCCGCACGGAGGCTGTCTACATCCCCGAGATCGTCAAGGGCTTCGGCACGACGATGCGCCACTTCTTCACGTCCTTTGGCCAGGGCAAGACCAGCCGCACCATGCAGTACCCCGAGGTGCGGCGCGAGGACCTGCCCGTCGAGGAGGGCGGCCTCGAACGCAAGAACTTCCGCGGCGTGCACCGCCTGAACCGCGACGCCCAGGGCCGCGTCAAGTGCGTCGCGTGCATGATGTGCCCCACCATCTGCCCCGCGCGGTGCATCCACATCACGGCGGGCGAAAGCCCCTGGGACGACCGCGAGAAGTACCCCGTCAAGTTCGAGATTGACGAACTCCGCTGCATCTACTGCGGCATGTGCGAAGAGGCGTGCCCCGTGGACGCGATCGAACTCACCCCCGTCTACGACATCGTCGGCATGACGCGCGCGGAGATGGTGTTCGACAAGAACAAGCTGCTGAGCATCTACGACGAGACCATCGGCAAGAAGCCGATGTGAGCGGCGATCCTCCGTGACCCACCACAAAAGCGTTCGCCCCCCGTGCGGTATGGCATGCGCCGGCACAGGTTGTCCCATGGCGGTTGACACGTGGTGTATGGTGTGCGCTGCACCCCACTCGTGGAGAGACCCCCTATGCACGCACGCCATCGACTCACTGCCGCGGCCGTCCCTGTTCTTCTTGTGACCGCCGCCTGGCTGCACGCCGGCCCCATCAACCCTCCCGCGGGCCCGATTGTGAGCACGAACAAGACGCTGCTTGAAGTGGAGCCGCGCACCGTGATCAACGCGGCCAACACGCCCGGTGATGTGGATTCGGTCTTCAGGATCACGCAGCCCGGCTCGTACTACATCGCGGGCAACCTCACCGGCACCGTCGGGAAGTCCGGCATCGAGATCGCCGCCGACAACGTCACCATCGACCTAGGCGGGTTCACGCTGCAGGGCGCGCCGGGCGCGTTGACGGGCATCACCAGCGCCGGCATCGTGAGGACAGGCGTGCACGTCCGCGATGGGACGGTGCAGGGCTGGCCCGTGGATGGGGCGTTCGTCATCGGCGCCAGCCATCGATTCACCCGCGTGAACGCGATCAGCAACACCGGGCGCGGGCTTGCTTCAGCCTCCGCGGCCTTCGACTCGTGCATCGCGTCGTCCAACGGCGGGCACGGCTTCAACACCTCCGACAACTGCCACTACGTGGCATGCACGGCGCGGGCCAACGGCGGGGACGGCTTCGCGGCCAACGTGAACGCCGTCTTCGACCGCTGCATCGCATCGACCAACTCGGGCGCGGGAATCTCCTTCGGCGGCGGGACAGCGACGAGCTGCGTCTCGTCCAACAACGGCACGAGCGGGTACTCGGCACTGTCCGGCGCGGCGTTCCACGGCTGCCTGTCTCGCGGCAACACCCAGCAGGGCTTCCTCACCGGCGCTGGAGCCTTGCTCGTCAACTGCGAGGCCAACAACAGCCCGGGGCACGGCATCGTCGCGGGCACCGGTTCCACCGTCCGCCAGTGCGTCGCCGATTCCAACCTCATGACCGGTATCCAGGCGGCCACGCGGAGTTCCGTCGTGGACTGCACCTCCAGCGGCAACTCCAACGACGGCATCCGCGTCTCGGATAATTGCCTGGTCGCGAACAACCAGTGCGTCAGCAACGGGCTTCCGTTGGCGGGCGCGGGCATCCATGCAACAGGCGTGGACAACCGGATCGAAGGGAACAACGTCACCGGGAACGGGCGGGGCATCGACGTGGACGCCACAGGCAGCGTCATCGTCCGCAACACGGCTTCCGGCAACTCGACAAACTTCGACATCGCCGCCGGCAACCGATATGGACCGATCGTGGACATCGTCGCACTCGGAACACCCGCCGTCACGGGCAGTTCCGCCGCGGGCACCATGACCAGTTCTGACCCGCTGGCAAACTTCGCGTACTGACCCCAGCACGCGCTCCCCGGAGACGTCGCGAATGCACCGAAGCCTTCCCATCCTGCTCATCATGACCGCGGTGGTAGCCGCCACACCTGCGTTCTCACAAACAAGCGTGGACGCGACCAAAAAGTTCTCCTGGAGCGAGAACTGCGGCTGGATGAACTGGGCCGACCCGGGAACTCCGCCCGGAGATCAGGGCATGGCCGTCGGTGCCTCGTACCTCTCGGGCTTCGTCTGGTGTGAGAACATCGGGTGGATCAACCTCGGCAACGGAGCCCCGACAGGCGACTGCGGCGGCAACCCGTGCTATAGCGTGACCAACGGGAGCGCCAGCGGCGTCAACATGGATCCGCTGACCGGCCAACTGTCAGGCTTCGCATGGGCAGAGAATGTGGGGTGGATCAACTTCTCGGGCGGCGCGATGGCCACGCCTCCCAACGCGGCGAGGCTGGACACCAGCGCCAACCGGCTCCGTGGCTTTGCGTGGGGCGAGAACATCGGATGGATCAACCTTGACGCCGCCGACGACGGGTTCGGCAAGTTTGTCGGCGTGATTCCCGGAGGGTGCGACGACTCGGACTTCAACAACGATGGCCTTTTCCCCGACACGCTCGACATCGACGACTTCCTCTCCGTCTTCACCGGTGGACCGTGTTCCAACGATCCCACCTGCGGCGACATCGACTTCAATAACGACGGGCTCTTCCCCGACACGCTGGACATCGACTCGCTGCTCAGCGTCTTCAGTGGTGGGCCGTGCCTGTAACGACGCCGCAGCGCGAGAGTGACCACCGACTCTGAATCGATGGACTGGCCTGTGTATCTTCGCGGTGCGGAGCAGCGCCGTTGACATCACGGTGCTGAAAACGCCCGGTAACGCGCGTTGTGCCGTGCGCTGAGAAGATTCCGTGTACGATGGTGTCATGCGGAGTGCGTCCAGCATCGTGGTGTGGGTGGGCGTGCTCGTTCCGGCCTTGGTGTGCGCGCGTGCCCACGCGCAGGACTACAGCGCGCCCGGTCCCTACCCGGTGGGCGTTCGCACCGTGACCGTGACTCGGCCCAACGCAACCACGTACACAGCGCGCCTGTCCTACCCGGCGGCGAGCGCGGGGTCGGGAACGCCCTTTGCCACAGCCGCTGCGCCGGCCGCGGCCATCTCCTTCGGCCACGGGTTTGTGCAACCGACCACCCAGTACGCAACGACCATCGACCACCTCGCGAGCTGGGGGTTCATCGTCATCGCACCCAACTCCGAGACCGGCCTGTTCCCCAGCCACGCGAACTTCGCATCGGACCTGCGGCACGCGCTGACGTACCTGGAGCAGCAGACGGCGGTGCCGGGGTCGTTCCTGCAGAACAGCGTCGACACCGCGCGGTTCGGCATGTCCGGCCACTCCATGGGCGGGGGCGCGAGCATCCTGGCGACCGCGGATGACGCCCGCGTCCGTGCGCTCGCGAATCTCGCGGCCGCAGAGACCACGCCCTCGGCGGTGTCCGCGATGGCGAGGGTGCATGTGCCCGTGTCGCTGATCGCCGGGAACGCGGACACCATCGTGCCCGTCGCCAACCACGGGCAGCTCATGTACAACGCCGGCGCGGCGCCCAAGCTGTTGCCCGTCATCAGCGGTGGCTTCCACTGCGGGTTCACGGATGCGACGTTCTTCGGGTGCGACAGTTCCCCAACGCTCAGCCGGGCACAGCAGCTCGCGGTGACGCGACGCCTCCTCGCGCAGTTCTTCCTGCTCACGCTGCGGGGGCAGCAGCAGACGTGGGGAGAGGTCTGGGGACCGGCCGCGGCCACCGATGCACAGGTGAACTTCGCACAGCGCGATCCTGGGATCACTCTCACTCCGTCGGCCGCGGCCGTCTCCGGCGAGCCGGGGCTGGAAAGCCAGACGGTGCTCGGCGTGATGAACACCGCATCGCTGCCGCGTTTGTTCACGATGTTCGCAGAGCCGAGAGGCGCACCGATGGTGGCGTCCGTTGAGCCGGTGGTCACCGGGGTGGTTGCACCAGGCGCGACCAGCGTCGTCACGGTTCGTCTGCCGTTCCCGCCCGCGGGCGGCACGCTGCCCATCAGCGTCGTGATCTCCGCCCGCGCCGACGATGGTTCCACACGCGGGTTCTCCACACTCAGCCCGGAATGGCTCTGCTCCCCGGACTACAACAACGACGGGCTCTTCCCCGACACCGCCGACATCGACGACTTCCTCAGCGTTTTTTCGGGCGGGCCGTGCAGCACCGGCGCGTGCGGCGACATTGACTTCAACAACGACGGGTTGTTTCCGGACACGCAGGACATCGACTCGCTGCTCAGCGTCTTCAGCGGTGGGCCTTGTCTCTAATCCAACGAACCGGATGACACAGTACAGAACTTCTCTCGCCCGATAAGCGTGCGCGTGAAGTCGGCCGGGGGTATTTGCGTGCGGCCCACGCGAGATCGTGGTACGCTTGGCCGCGCGTGTGGAGTGGGCGAGAGCCAGCGGTGTTGCGGGCTCGATGGAACTTCTGTTGATGTCCGTTGGGAGGTTTGTCATGCGCATGGGTCTGCTTGGCGTGGTCGCTAGCATCACGGTCTGCACCGCGGCGACCGCGCAGTTCAGCGTGCAGTCGCAGTTCGCGACGGTGTCCAGCGTCGGGATGGCCTACGACCATGTCGCTGATCACGTCTGGGTCTACCCGGACTTTGGCTCCACGCTGCAGCGGTACAGCACCGCCGGCGCGTTGCTCGGCTCGGTGCCCCGCCCCGGAGAATCCGCCAACGACGCGGACGTGGAGATCACGGTCGGCCCGCTCACGATCGGCTCGACCGCACTCCCGGACGGCACACTGCTGTTCATCAACGGAGAAACGGGCGTCGCGGACGTGTACGCCATCGACAAGGCTTCCGGCGCGGTGCTCGCAACACTGAACACCGCCTTCGGCGTGTCGCACGTCGTGGGCGGTGCCCACCACCCGCAACGCGGCACGCTCTTCCTCGTGCAGGACCGTGTGCCCTCCGGCAGCGCTCAGGACAACCTCATCGCCGAAGTAAACCCGCAGACCGGCACCGTGCTCGCGACCTTCCAGACCACGACCGCGGCACCCACCTTCACCGTCAACTACGGCGACATCGAGGTGCTCAACTCCGGCAACCTGCTGGTCGTGAGCGAGGACGAGACGCAGGCGCTCGAACTCACGCCCACCGGCTCGTTCGTGGCGCTCCACAATCTCCCCACGGGCGTCGTGGCCCTCGCGGGCGTCGGCTTTGATCCCACGAGCTGCGAAGTCTGGACCATCCGCACCAACGGCCAGGTCACCCGCATGGCCATCGGCGCGGGCGGCCCCGCATGCGTCGTGCCGTGCGACACGATCGACTTCAACAACGACGGCCTCTACCCCGACACCGCCGACATCGACGACTTCCTCAGCGTCTTCAGCGGCGGCCCGTGCTCCACCGACCCGGTCCCCGGCTGCAGCGATGTGGACTTCAACAACGACGGCCTTTTCCCGGATACCGCGGACATAGACGCATTGCTCAGCGTCTTCAGTGGCGGATCGTGCTTCTGAATCGCAACCGTCTTCGGCGTGCGTCTTGAAGTTATCTGACACCCCACCCGGGCGCTTGCAGACCCCAAACCCCCCACATTAACACACAAATGTGCGTGCAGCGCGTTGCGATGACGCACACCGTCGTGGTACATTGAACACCCCGGAGGAGTGTGGCTGGCTGTCGGTGTGCGCTGTGAGGGATCAGCGCGGCGGCCAGTTGGAAGGCCCATGGTCCGATGTCGTTCACCCAGAGGAGTTGTTCATGAACCGTCGCAATCTCGCCCTGCTCGCCCTTGTCGCCGCCGCCGGCTCCGCCCATGCCCAGATCCGCGTGATTTTCAGCAACCTCGCCGGTGACCCGAGCAACACCGTTCCATCACTGAGCAACGGCTGGAAGCCGGGCACCTCGTCGCAATTTGACCGCCCGTTCATCAGCCCCGACGGCACCAAGTGGGTCATCGGCGGCTTCGCCAACGAGGCGACCACCTCCGACCGCATCATGGTGGTCGGCAGCGGCACCAGCAACGCCGGCGCGACGCTCATCCTCCGCGAGGGCAGCGGCACGCCCTTCGACGGCGCCCGCAACTACTCCTTCGTGGACCTCGAAATCTCGATGAACAACTCCGGTCAGGTCGCGGTCGCCGCTGACCTCGACGGCTCCACGCTCGACGACGAAGTCCTCGTCGTCTACAACTTCAACGGCTCGTTCGACCGCGTCGTCGCGCGGGAGGACCAGCCCGAGCCCACCGGCACCTTCCCCGGCAACTTCTACGGGTCCACCATCGACTCCCCCAACATGTTCGCCGACGGCCGCGTCGCCTACAAGACGCTGTTCGACGGTCCGGGCACGGCCACGGTGGTCGCGCCGCTCACGGCCAACAACAACGACTTCGTCATGATCGCTCCCAACGGCGCGGGCGCCCACACCATCGTGCTCCAGGAGGGCGTGACCCCGGTGGAGCCCGCCGGATCCAACTGGGATCTCTTCGATGCCGGTGACTTCTCCTGCAACGCCGACGGTTCCAAGTGGATCCAGCAGGGCAACGACGAGGGCGCAACCACGACCGACCAGGTGCTGGTCTACAACAACGGCACCGGGGCCGATGTTGTGATCCGCGAGGGTGACATCATCTATGGCGGCGTGGGCACCAGCACCGCCGCGGCGATCGACGCGTTCATGTCCCGAGACGGCAGCCACTGGATCACCACTGGCACCAACTCCGGCACCACCCCGCTCGACTGGGTCGTGAGGGACGGCGTCCGCGTCGCCGGCACCGACGAGGACATCACCCCGGCCTCCCCGTCCGGCGAGCTCTTCGACGATGCCATCTTTACCTCGACGTTCTTCTCCGTCGCGGTCAACAACGTCGGCGACTACGTCGTGGGCGGCGTGACCAACGCTACCGACATCAACACCAACGCCGTGCTCGTGCTGAACGGCACCCGCGTCATCGCCCGCGAGGGCGACCCCGTGGACGTGAACGGCAACGGCCTGAACGACGACAACGTCTTCGTCAGCGTCTTCAACAACCACGACAATGCCCTGACCGACGACGGCAAGTTCTACTTCGTGGCCGACCTCCGCGACGGCGCGGGCGCCGCCCTCAACTCTCAGGCCTTCATGTACATCGACCTCAACGCCGTGCCCGGGTGCGACAGCATCGACTTCAACGGCGACGGCCTCTTCCCCGACACCGCTGATATCGACGACTTCCTCTCCGTCTTCTCCGGCGGCCCCTGCAGCAACGACCCCAACTGCGCCGACATCGACTACAACAATGACGGCCTGTTCCCAGACACGCTGGACATCGACAGCCTGCTGTCCGTCTTCTCCGGCGGCCCCTGCCTCTAACCGCCCGAGCACCCTTCGATCATGCCAAGGCCCTGCGCACACGCGCGGGGCCTTTTTCGCATGCAGGGCCTCAATCTTCGCGCGCACGCTGCAACCATTGCCACACCCCCCCGTACCACCTGTTCGAAAGGGGCTCTCATGCACAGCCTGTTCGTCGCCGCCCTTGCATCCCTCACGCCCGCCGCCACGCCCGTCCCAGCCGGCCACGGCGCCGAGGTCATCGCCGCCCACAGCGGCCGCGTGGAGCCCCACCGCATCTGCGTGAAGTTTGACAACGGCTCGGCCGTGCGTGCCGAACGCGGCACTCTCATGTGGGCCCAGGGCGCCGCGCCGGCCCTCCCGCCCGGCGTCTGGTCCCGCAGCCACCACGTCAGCGACACCGAACTCGAGCGCCAGCGGGCCGCGGCGATGGCCGGCGCCAAGGCCGATCTCCCGGACCTGCGCCTGGAGTTCCACCTCTCCCTCCCCGAAGGCACCGACCTCGCCGCAGCCCTCGACCAACTCGCAGCGCTTGACATCGTGGACTACGCCCTCCCCGTGCCCCTCCCCACGCCCACGCCCCTCCCGCCCAACTATCAGGCCAATCAGCGGTACATCAACCCCGCCGTCGAGGGCATCGGCGCCCAGTCCGTCTGGACCTGGCCCGGCGGCACCGGCACCGGCGTCAGCGTGTGCGATGTGGAGTACTCCTTCAACGCCGCGCACAACGACCTGCCCGCCGTCACCGTCCTGGGTGCAACACCCACCAACCCCTTCGCTGACAACCACCACGGCACCGCCACCATCGGCCAGGTCTCCGCCCGCAACAACGGCTGGGGCACCACCGGCGCCGCCCACGGCGTTACCATGTTCTTCGCGGGCACGTTCTTCAACAACACCACGCTCAACGTCGCCGCGGGCGTCACCGCCGCCGCGTCCGGCCTCCAGCCCGGAGACGTCATCCTTATCGAGCAGCAGATGTTCGGCCCGGTTTCCAGCCAATACGTCCCGGTGGAGTGGTACCTTCCCACGTACAACGCCATCCGCCAGGCCGTGCTCTCCGGCATCGTCGTGGTCGAGGCCGCGGGCAACGGCTCCCAGAACCTCGACCTGCCGATCTACTCCACCGGCAACGGCAACCACTGGCCCTTCCTCGCCCAGAACGACTCGGGCGCCATCATCGTGGGCGCGGGCGCTGCCAGCGCCGCCGCCGGCGGCACCACCACCGCCCGCTCGCGCCTCAGCTTCTCCAACTACGGCCAGACAGTGGACCTCCAGGGCTGGGGCGAGCGCGTCACCACCACCGGCTACGGCGCGCTCTACAGCGCCGAGGGGCTGAACCTCTACTACACCAGCGCTTTCAGCGGCACCAGCAGCGCGTCACCCATCGTCACCAGCGCATGCGCCGTCCTGCAGGGCGTCCACCAGAGCATCACCGGCTCGCCACTCACCCCCGCCCAGACGCGCACCCTTCTCCGCAGCACCGGCTCCGCCCAGACCAGCGGCATCAACCCCTCCACGCAGAACATCGGCCCCCTCCCCAACGTCCCAGCCGCCATCGCGCTCGCCTTTGGCAACCAGGACTGCAACTCCAACACGCGCCCCGACCGCGTGGACATCGCGATGGGCCTGAGCGCCGACACCAACGCCGACCTGATCCCCGACGAGTGCCAGGTCTTCTGCGACTCCATCGACTTCAACCAAGACGGCCTCTTCCCCGATACCGCCGACATCGACGACTACCTCGCCGTCTTCAGCGGCGGTGCCTGCCCCACCACAGCCTGCAACGACATCGACTTCAACAACGACGGCCTCTTCCCGGACACCTCGGACATCGATGGGCTGCTCTCCGTCTTCTCCGGCGGTCCGTGCCCATAACCAACCGAGCGCACCCACTCCGCACACCGCCACACGGTCGCGAACCCACCACACCCTCGGGCACGAACCGACCAATAGCCCCCATCCCGCCGTTTTCCGGCAACTTCCCACCTTCGCCATGCGTGAATGTGGTTGTCTTTGACCGTTTCTTGCGGTAGGCTGGTCCTTCCTGCCCCCCACATCCCGTACGGAGTTTGTTCCATGCGATCCACGCTGGCTGTCCTTCTGTCGTCCCTTGCCGTCACCGCCGCGCACGCCCAGTTCGCCTCCCAGGGCATCGACCTCCTGTCGCACATGCCCCTTTCAAGCTTCACGCCCACACCCGGCAACGGCAACTCCTGCTGGGGCTACGTCTCCCCCAGCGGCCGTGAGTACGCCCTCATGGGCCTCGCCAACCAGATCGCCTTCGTCGAGATCACCAACCCCGCCGCCCCCGTCATCCGGGGCTCCATCGCCCACACCAACAGCCTGTGGGCCGACGTCAAGAGCCACGGCGCATACGCCTACGTCTGCAACGAGGCGGGCGGCGGCATCCAGATCATCAACATGACCAACATCGACGCGGGTGTCGTCACCCTCGTCGGCACCATCACCGGCAGCGGCGCCACCAACCACACCCTCGCCGTGGACAACGCCAGCGGCTTCCTCTACGCCTGCGGCTCCAACCTCAACAGCGGCTCCCTCATTGCGTACAACCTCGCCAACCCCGCCGCGCCCGTCGAGGCCGGACGATGGACCACCGCCCAGGGCGGCGTCTATATCCACGAGGCGCAGGTGATGACCTACACCACCGGCCCCTACGCCGGCAAGCAGATCGCCTTCACCTTCTGCGGCGGCGACGGCCTCAAGATCGTCGACGTCACCAACAAGAGCGCCATGAGCCTCATGGCCACCAACCTCTACCCCTCGCTCAACTACTGCCACCAGGGCTGGCTCAACGACGACAAAACCCTGCTCTACGTGAACGACGAAATCGACGGCCCCGCCGAGGGCGTCCCCTACGACCTCACCCGCGTCTTTAACGTCACCAACCTCACCACGCCCACGCTTGCTGGAACGTTCTCCGCCGGCGTCCCGGGCGCGATCGACCACAACCTCTACGTCCGCGGCCGCTTCATCTACCAGTCCAACTACACCAGCGGCCTCCGCATCCTGGACCTCCAGGTCAACCCGCTCTCGCCCCCCGAGGTCGCCTGGATCGACACGTACCCCTCCAACAACAACCCCACCTACGACGGCACCTGGAACAACTGGCCCTTCTACCCCTCCGGCACCATCATCATCAGCGACATCCAGCAAGGCCTCATCGTCGTCCGCGCCAACCTCGACTACCTCACCATCAACTACGCCTCGACGCCCCCTTCCGTCGTCACGCCCAACACACCCGTCCCCATCACCGTTGACATCTCCACCAGCGCCACCCCGCTCAACCCCTCCTCCGTCCGCCTCTTTTCCAGCATCGACAACGCCCCCTTCACCAGCGTCGTCATGAGCGCTGTAGACGCCGATACCTTCACCGCGAGCCTCCCCGCCGTCCCCTGCCTCTCCACCGTCCGCTACTACGTCTCCGCGCAGAACACCAGCGCCGCCACCTTCACCGCGCCCCAGAACGCACCCACCGCCTTCCACTCCGCCTTCGCCTACCTCGGCACGTCCAACCTCTTCTCCTACGACATGGAATCCGCCGCAGGCTGGACCGCCGGCGCGGCGGGCGACACCGCCACCACCGGCCTCTGGGAACGCGGCGACCCCGAAGCCACCATCGGCCAGCCCGGCGACGACCACACGAGCGGCGCGGGCGTGAACTGCTGGATCACCGGCCGTCCCGCCGGCACCGCCGCCGGCTCCTTCGACGTGGACAACGGCTTCACCACGCTCCTCTCCCCCGTCTTCAGCCTCGCCACCGCGGGGAGCGAGACCCGCATCGGCTACTGGCGCTGGTACAGCAACGCCCGCGGCGGAGCGCCCAACGCCGACACCTTCCGCGTCGGCATCTCCAACAACGGCGGCACCACCTGGTCCGTCGCCGAGACCGTCGGCCCCACCAGCCCCGGCGAGCAGTGGATCTACCACGAGTTCCGCGTCGCCGACATCCTGCCCCTCACCGGCCAGATGCGCTTGCGCTTCGTCGCCGACGACGCCGGCACCGGCTCCCTCATCGAGGCCGCCATCGACGACATGACCGTCTTCACCTACACCTGCCCCACCGGCCCCGCCTGCGACACCATCGACTTCAACGGCGACGGTCTCTTCCCCGACACCGCCGACATCGACGACTTCCTCTCCGTCTTCTCCGGCGGCCCCTGCAGCAACGACCCGAGCTGCGGCGACGTCGACTTCAACAACGACGGCCTCTTCCCCGACACCCTCGATATCGACAGCCTGCTCAGCGTGTTCAGCGGCGGTCCGTGCCTCGTATGAAGGCACGCGTCCGGTCGCCGTGACCGCATCGCCCCGGATCTTCCAGTCACGCGCGCTGGCGCGGCAGCACCGCGCACGCCGTGACAGTCAGCACGCCCCACCGGCACGCCTCTTGCCGCCGCAAGACCACCTCCGGACCCAGTACGCCTTGGGCAACCACAGGTGGTCAATTTCTGAAAAAGTCCTATAAAAGCGCGTTTTAATCAACGCGAGCACCACAATCAAAGTCGAAACGCCCATATTCGGATATGTGCGTCCGTAAGTCCTATATAGTGCGCCTCCGCGAGCCTCATTCGCCGCTCGTCCCCCCCGGAGGTCACAACATGCTCACTCGCCTGGTCACTTGCAGCGCCCGCGGCGTCCGCGCGATCGCCGCCTTCGCCGCCGCGTCGGCCCTCTTGGCCCTCGCGCACCCCTCGTCCGCACAAACCACCGTCGACCTGCAGGCCTCGCAAGACACCACCATCTTCGACATCCAGGATGGGCAGTATCTCAGCAACGGCGCGGGCCAGTACATGTTCGCGGGCCGCAATAGCCAGGCGAATGTGCGCCGTACGCTGCTGCGCTTCGACCTCTCCTCCGTCCCCACGGGGTCGACCATCAACAGCGTCACGCTCCGCTTGAACATGTCCCGGAGCCGGGCGAACAACGATCCCGCCTCGCTCCACCGGGCGCTCGCGGCCTGGGGTGAGGGCACCTCCAACGCAGCGAACGACGAGGGGCGGGGCGCCACGCCGACGGCCGGCGACGCCACGTGGATCCACCGGCTTTACAGCACGGCGCTCTGGTCCTCGCCGGGCGGTGACTTCACCAGCACTCCCAGCGCATCGATCACCGTCAGCGGCCAGAACGGCCCGTACACGTGGACAGGAACGGGTCTCACCGCAGACGTCCAGATGTGGCTCGACATGCCGAGCATGAACTTCGGCTGGGTTCTCCGCGGCGATGAGACCACCGATCAGACGGCGATGCGGTTCGACACGCGGGAGAACCCGACCACCGCGAACAGGCCGCGGCTGACGGTGGTCTTCACCCCGCCCGCCACGTTCGGGGCGTGCTGCCTGCCCGACGGGACCTGCTCCACAACCACGAGCACCGCCTGCGCCGGGTCCGGGGGCACCTTCCAGGGCGCGGGCACATCGTGCTCGCCCAACCCCTGCCCCCAGCCCACGGGCGCATGCTGCGTCGCGGGGAACGTGTGCCAGGTGCTCACCGCCGCGCAGTGCGCAGCGCAGGCAGGCACCTACGGCGGGAACGGATCGTCCTGCACCCCCAACCCCTGCTCCGGTGTGGTCAATGTCACACTCACCGCGACAAAGGACAACACCCTCTACGAAGTGGCGACCGGCGCCACGCCCCTCAGCAACGGTCAGGGGAGCGGTATGTTCTCCGGCGGCGGAGATTCGCAGAACCCGACCTACAAGCGGCGCTCCGTGCTCGCGTTTGATCTTTCCACGATCCCCAGCAACGCGGTGGTGAGCAGCGCGAGCCTCCAGATGTACCTCGGTTTCACCCAAGACTCCACCGCACGGCAGTACTCGCTCCACCGCGCCACCGCCGACTGGGGCGAGGGTGCTTCGACCGCGGGGGGCAATCAGGTGAACGGCGCCACCGCACTCGCCGGTGATGCCACATGGCTGCACCGCCTGTACAACTCACAAACATGGGCCACACCGGGCGGCGACTTCATGATCACCCCTTCGGCCACGACGACCGTCGGAATCACCGCCGGCACATTGCACGCGTGGACGGGCGTCGGACTCGCGTCGGACGTCCAGTCGTGGATCAGCGGCGGCGCAATGAACGCCGGCTGGGTGCTGGTGACCAGCGACGAGACCACTCGACGCTCCCAGCGCCGCTTCGACACGAGCGAGAGCGCCGTGCCCGCGCAGCGCCCCCTGCTCACCCTGACCTACTCGCTGCCCTCCGCCACCGGCGCGTGCTGCCTGCCCACGGGCTCCTGCGTTCAGGCGAGCCTCGCCCAGTGCAACACACAGGGGGGGACGTACCAGGGAGACGGCACCCTGTGCTCCATGGTCTCGTGCCCCATCGTGCTGACTCCCTTTGTGGATGCCCTGCCGTTGCCCGGCGTGGCCCAGCCGGTGTCCGGCGTGCCGGGCGGCGCGGCCCACTACGAGATCGAAATGCTCGAAGTGCAGCAGCGGCTGCACCGAGACCTGCCCATGACGCGTGTCTGGGGCTTCGCCGGAAGCTACCCCGGCCCGACGATCGAAGCACGCCGCGATCAGCCGGTGACCGTGGTGTGGAAGAACCAGATACGGGTGCTCGAGACGCAGCAACTGCGCACGACGCACGTGCTGCCGGTGGACACCTGCCTGCACGGGCCAGACACCACCGGGCTGGTGCCCGTCACCGTCACCCACCTGCACGGTGGGCACGTCGCCCCCGCGAGTGACGGCTACCCGGAAGAGACATTCCCGCCCGGCGGCCAGTCGCCCGTGTACACCTACCCCAACATCCAGCCCGCGGGCACGGTGTGGTACCACGACCACGCCCTGGGCATCACGCGCCTCAACGTCTACATGGGCCTCGCAGGCTACTACCTCATCCGCGACGACATCGAGGACGCCCTCAACATCCCGCGCGGTGCCTACGAGGTGCCCCTCGCCATCCAGGACCGCTCCTTCAACCCCGACGGCTCACTGAAGTACCACGACATGTGGATGGAGCACTTCTTCGGCGACTTCGCACTCGTGAACGGCAAGGTCTGGCCCTACCTGGGCGTCGACCGCGGCAAGTACCGCTTCCGCGTGCTCAACGGCTCCACCAGCCGGTCCTACAGGCTCGCACTCTCCGACGGCGCCACCTTCTGGCAGATCGGCACCGACCTGGGCCTGATGCCCGCGCCGGTGGCCCTGACCCAGTTGACGCTCACGCCCGGCGAACGGGCCGACATCGTCGTGGACTTCGCGCCCTACGCGCCGGGCACCGAAGTCACCCTCACGAACAGCGCGCCCGCGCCCTTCCCCAACGGGCCGGCCGGGAGCGAGATCCCCAACATCATGAAGTTCATTGTCGGCGCGACCGCCGGCGACACCGACCCGCTTCCGGTGACGCTGGCGCCGTACCAGCCGATCCCGGACACCGACGCGGTCATCGACCGCCCCCTGGTCCTGCGCCGCGGCCCGGTCAGCAGTTCGTGCCCGTCGCACATGACCGGCATGTGGATGATCAACGACCTGATGTGGCACGACATCACGGAGATGCCCCGCATCGGCACCACCGAGATCTGGTCGTGGATCAACCGCTCGGGCATCACGCACCCCATGCACATGCACCTGGTGGCGTTCCAGGTGCTGGACCGGCAGGACTTTGACGTCGTCGGCGGCGACATCGTGCCGGTCGGCCCGCGCGTCCCGCCCGCCGCGAACGAGGTGGGCTGGAAGGACACCGTGCAGGCCACGCCCAACCAGATCACACGCGTCATCGCTCGCTTCGAGGACTTCCCGGGCTTGTTCCCCTACCACTGCCACATCCTGGAGCACGAGGACCACGAGATGATGCGCCAGTTCCAGGTGCTGTGCGACGCGCCGTCGGTCGTCACGCCGCCGCAACCCATGCAGGTCTGCGCACCCGCAACGGCGTCGCTCTCGGTCGCCGCCACGGGCGACGTCCTTCAGTACCGCTGGCGCGTCAACGGCACCCCGCTGACCGACGGCCCATTGCCGAGCGGCGCAGTGGTCACCGGGGCGGCGACGCCATCGCTGGTCATCTCCGGCACCACCGCGTCCGAGACCGGCGACTACGACTGCCTCATCACCAACCCCTGCGGGAGCACCACGACCTCGCCCGTGATGCTCACCATCCTGCCGCCCGGAGACCCCGGCTGCGGCGCGGTGTGCGACTCCATCGACTTCAACAACGACGGCCTCTTCCCCGACACCGCCGACATCGACGACTTCCTCTCCGTCTTCTCCGGTGGCCCTTGCAGCAACGACCCGAGCTGCGCCGACATCGACTTCAACAACGACGGCCTCTTCCCCGACACCCTCGATATCGACAGCCTGCTCAGCGTGTTCTCCGGCGGACCCTGCCTGTAGCGGGCCCGTCCTGGCGGAGCCCCACACTCTGCCTTGGCACGCCCGGGCGCCATGCCCGGGCGTGTCTTTGTATCCGCGTACCCTCGACCCATGCCCACGCCCGCCTTCTCCGTCCCCGCCGTCCAGGCCTACATGCGAGACCACCGCATCGACGCCTGGCTCGTCTACGACTTCCGCGGCAGCAACGGCGTTCTCGACCTGCTCCTGCCCGGCCGCAAGCACTCCACCCGCCGCGCGGGGCTTTACATCCCCGCCGAGGGTGAGGCCGTCATCATCCATTCCCCGCTCGACGACGCCTGCTTCAAGGACGCCCCCTTCGCCCGCGAGCAGTTCCTGGGCTGGAACGACTGGCGCAACTGGCTCTTCGCCCGCTTCGCCGGCAAACGCCGCGTCGCGATGGAGTACTCCCCGGGCTGCATGCTCCCCGTGATCAGCATCGTGGACGCCGGCGCGATCGAGCTCGTCCGCTCCCTGGGCGTTGAGGTCGTCTCCTCCGCCGACCTTGTCCAGGTCTGCCTCGCCGTCTGGACGCGCGACGCCCTGGAAGGCCACCTCCGGGCCTCCCACCTCGTGACGCAGGCCAAGGACGCCGGCTTCGAACTGATCTCCCAATCACTCAAGAAGGGCAAGCCCATCGACGAGTACACCGTCCAGCAGCACATCATGCAGTGCTTCAAAGACTCCGGCCTTGAGACCTACGACCCGCCCATCGTCGGCGTGAACGCCCACGCCGCGGACCCGCACTTTGAAGTCTCGCCCACGGGCTCCTCGCCCATCCGCCATGGCGACTGGGTGCTCATCGACCTCTGGGCCCGCCTCCCCGGCGACCACAACATCTTCAGCGACATCACATGGGTCGGCTACTGCGGCGACAAGGTCCCCACGCGCCAGCGCGAGGTCTACGGCGCGGTCAAGGGCGCGCGAGATGCCGCCCTCGCCCTCGCCAAGCGCGCCTGGAACAACAAGCAGCGACTCGAGGGCTGGCAACTGGACGACGCCGCCCGCGCGGTCATCATCGAGGCGGGCTTCGAGCGCGCCATCAAGCACCGCACCGGCCACAGCCTCTCCCCCGGCAAGACCGCCCACGGCATCGGCGTCAACCTCGACAACATGGAAACGCACGACACCCGCGAGGTCATGCCCGGCGTCGGCTACACCATCGAGCCGGGCATCTACCTCCCCAACGAGAAACTCGAAGGCCGCGCCGGCATCGGCGTCCGCCTCGAGATCAACGTCTACACCGACCCCAAGACGGGCCCCCGCGTCACCAGCTGCATCCAGGACGAACCGCTCCTGCTCGGGTAATCCTCCTCAGCACAGAGACGCAGAGATGAAGAGAAGGCGATGAAGTTGGACATGAGCGCGCCGGCAGTCGGGAATCCCACATGAATAACGGACCAATCCACTCCCGTGCTTCTTTTATTCCCCTCTGCGTTTCTGTGTCTCTGTGCGGTCTGCTTCTCGGCTGCTCCACCCGCACCCTCGAAGTCACCAGCGACCCGCCCGGCGCCACCGTCGTCGCAAACGACGTGGAACTCGGCCGCACGCCCCTCTCCGCCGACTTCACGTACTACGGCTCGTACGACGTCCTCGTCACCAAGCCCGGCTACGAACCCCTGCGCACCACCACCAGCGCCAGCGCCCCCTTCTACGAGTACCCGCCCCTCGACCTCGCCGCCGCGCCGGCCCGCCCGCACACCACCATCCGCTGGCACTTCGCCCTCACCCCCGCCGCGGAGGTGACGACCGACAAGGAAACGCTCGAGCGCGACCTGCTCGACCGCGCCCGCGCACTCCGGGAATCGCCCTGACCCGAGCGGAAAATCTGCACCACTTTCATGAAATGTGACGCGCATCGACACGTTTCGTCGCACACATCGCGGTGATGCGCGCACACCCCACTTGCCTCCCCGCCGCGGCCGGGTAGGCTCGTGCACGCGCGTGGGGACGGGGCGTCCCGCACCTCACGCCGGAGACAAGGGGGCCCCCCATGCAGCACGACCACGCACCGCTCCACCACGATGCGCCGCTCACGCCGCTCACCGACGCCGACGCCGCACTCCTCACGCTCTTCCTCACCGACTGCAACCTCCACGCCCCCGCCCTGGCCAAGGCCGGCGGCATGGACATCCTGAGCACGCTCATCTTCCTCGCACGCCCCGATATCGCACGATACCTCGCGCACTACCACCGCCTGCGCGAGACCGCCCAACGCGCGGCCGCCCTCACCTGCCTGCACGATCTCATCGAGTCAGCCAAGGACCCCACGGAAAAGCGCCGCGCCGCCAGCACGCTCCTGCGGGAACTCCGGTCGCCCTCACCCCAGCCACGCCGCGGGCACGCTGCCGCTGGTCGCCCGGATCACGCTCCGGATCCCGCCGCGCCCCTTCCAATCGGTCTTGACGACCAGCCACGCGGGCTTCATGCACGCCGCCAGATCATCGCGGATCCGGTTGGTCACGGCCTCGTAGAAGATCCCCTCGGTCCGGAAGCTCTGGAAGTACAGCTTCAGGCTCTTGAGCTCGACGCACACGCCCCCATCGCGCCCGCCGCGCGGCTCGAACCGCACGGTGATGGTGCCGAAGTCCGGGTGCCCCGTCTTGGGGCACAGGCTCGTGAATTCATCTGCAACGTGCTCGATGACGAACGGCGTGTCGGTGGGCGTGGGGAACGTCTCGAGCAGGGCGGCGTTGGGCATGGCAGAGGATAGTTCCCGCCCCCGCACGCCGCAGTGATGCGCTCCGCGACCTTACTTCCGGCGCGTCGGCTCCAGGCTCGGCGTCGGCAGCAGCACCGCCGCGTCCACGCCCAGCAATTGCCGCTCGTACAGCCCCGTCTGCTTGCGGTCCGTGATCGGCCCCTCCGCGTCACCCCGCAGGAACTGGCGGATGAGCCGGTCGCGATCATCCATCCCCGACGCTTCCTCCGGCGACGCTTTCCGCAGCCGGTCAAACCACTCCCGGGTCTCCGCAATGATCATCCGACCCTTATCGAGCATGCACATGCGGTCCGCGATCGTGAACGCGCTGTCCATCTCGTGCGTCACGACGACGCTGGTCACGCCCAACTGACGGGACAGGCTCACGATGAGCTGATCGATCTGCGCACTCGTCACCGGGTCCAGCCCCGCGCTCGGCTCGTCATAAAACAGGATCTCCGGGTCCAGCGCCAGCGCCCGAGCCAGCCCCGCCCGCTTCTTCATGCCGCCCGAAATCTCCGCCGGGTACCGGTCCGCCGCCTCCAGCAGCCCCACCATCTCCAGCTTGATCTTCACCTGGATGTCGATGATGTTCGCGTCCAGGTCCGTGTGCTCCTGCAGCGGCAGCGCCACGTTCTGCGCGATCGTCATGCTGTTGAAGAGCGCCCCCGACTGGAACAGGATCCCGAACCGCTTGCGCACCTCGTTCAGGTCGTCCGCCGACAGCCCCGCCATGTCCCGCCCGAAGAGGCTCACGCTCCCCTCGTCCGGCGCAAACGACCCGATGATCGTCCGCAGCAGCGTGCTCTTGCCGCTGCCGCTGCCGCCCATGATCACCATCGTCTCTCCCGCGTGCACGTCAAAGTCGATCCCATCCAGCACCGCCCGCCCGCCGAACCGCTTGACGACACCGCGCAACGAAATGGGGGGAGACACACCAGGCATGACACATGATAACCGGACGCCCGTTCATCCAACCCCGCCGCCCCCACCGCCCGGAATCGGCCGCCCCTGCGGGTCCACGCCGGCCGCATGCAGCACCCGCAACTCCCGCTCCATCTCCCCCGACACAAAGTGCTCGAACCGCTCGCTCGGATCGTGGACGTGGTCCACCGGCAAGCCAACCTCCGTCGCCAGAAACGTCTCCCACAGCCGGTGCGCTGCCAGCACCCGCCGCCCCTCCGCCTCACCCGCGCCCGTCAATGCGCCACCCGCCACCAACCCGCGCCGGACCAACTGCCACGCCGCCACACGCCCCAGCCCGCGGTTGAGCACCGCCAGCCGCCCCGCGTGCTCCCGCTCCCGCTCACCCGACTCCGCCATGCGGACAAGCGTCCCCAGAATGTCCTCGCGCCGCACCTTGAGCGCCAACCGCAGCCGCCGCACCTGCTGCACCACCAGCCCCTCCCGCGGCGAGAAGACCAACGCCAAAGCAAACGCCCCGCCCAGCGCCACGCTGATCGCGCCGGCGTAACTCGTGTCCAACCACACCGCCGCCACCGTCCCCACCGCCGCGCACGCCACACCCACCGCCACCGCGATCCACAACATCCGCCCCAGCCGCTGCGTCAGCAGGAACGCCGTCGCCCCCGGCCCCACCAGCATCGCTACCACCAAAATCGACCCCACCGCCTCGAACGCCGCGACACTCGTCCCCGCCACAAGCGCCATGAGCCCGTAGTGAACCGCTCCCGCCGCAAACCCCATGCTCGTCGCCAGCGCGCTGTCAAAGCACACCAGCCTCAGTTCCTTGAAGAACACCGTCACCAGCACCACATTCACACCGAACGCAACACCCAGCACCACAAACGCCCGCGGCAGTTCAACACCAAGCAGCCCCACGCGGTCGATCGACACCGTCTCGATCATCCCGTACAGCACGCACGACGGGTCCAGGTCCACCTTGTCCGCCGCGCGGCTGATGAGCAGCACCCCCAGCGCGAACATGCTCGAGAACACCACGCCCATCGCCGCGTCCTCGTGGACTTTGCCAAAGCGCTGGATCGCCGCCGTCAGCACCGTCGTGAGCAGCCCCACCGCGCCCGCGCCCAGCAGCATGACCAAGGGGTCACGCGTCCCCGTCAGCAGGAACGCGCCCGCGAGCCCGGGCAGCACCGCGTGCGAAATTGCATCGCCCAGCATGCTCATCCGCCGCAGCACCAGAAAGCACCCGCACAGCGCGCACGCCCCCGCGCACGCCGCCGCGGTTGCCATCACCCAGAGCTCAGAAGCCGTCAGCGTCATCCGCTGCCCCCCGAGAGCTCCGCCGCCACGCGCCGGCTCTGCTCCGCGACCATTTGCCGGTTCCGCCGCTGCCGCACCAGCCGCGGCACCACGCCGTGCAGCGGAGCAAAGATCATCGACACCACAAAGATCGCCGTCGCCGAGAGCGTGATCACCGGCCCCGCCGAGAGCTTGGGCACCAGCGACGACACCCCAGCGCCCACCGCCCCCGCCGCGCCGCCCACCGCTCCCGACACCACGAGCATCGTGGACAATCGGTCGGTCCAGAACCGCGCCGACGCCGGGGGAATCGTGAGCAGCGCCACCACCAGCACCGCCCCCACCGCCGGCAGCGCCGCCACCGTCGCCAGACACACGAGCGCCATGAGCAGCACGTCCAGCAGCGTCACACTGCGACCGATCGACGCCGCGAACGCGCTGTCAAAGCAGAGCGACGCAAACTCCTTCAGGAACACCGCCACCACCGCCAGCACCACCACCGACACACCCGCCAGCACCATCAGGTCCTGCGTCACCATCCCCGCGGCCTTGCCGAAGATGAACCCGTCCAGCCCCGCGTGGTCCGAGCCCGCCCGCCGCTGGATGCTCGTGAGCAGCGCGATGCCCAGCCCAAAGAACACCGAGAGCGTCAGCGCAATCGCCGCATCTTCTTTCACGCGCGTCGTCCGCCGCACCACGGTCACCGCCAGGATCGCCAGCAGCCCGAACGCCATCGCGCCCACCAGGAGCGCCGGCAGGAACCGCCCGCCCGCGATCAGGAACGCCAGGCACACGCCCGGCAGCGCCGCGTGCGCGATGGCATCGCCCATGAGCGCCCGCCGCCGCAGCATCGCCAGCACACCGACGACGCCGCACGCCACGCCCAGCACCGTGGCGCCGCCCAGCACGACCCGCGTGTTGAAGTCCTGCAACGTGATGAGCCGCAGCACCGCGTCCATGGAGTTAGCCACCACTGGCGGCGCGCACCGCCTCCGCCGCTTCCGTCAGCATCG
The DNA here is from genome assembly GCA_036261855.1 of Phycisphaerales bacterium. Lineage (GTDB taxonomy): Bacteria > Planctomycetota > Phycisphaerae > Phycisphaerales > UBA1924 > BJHL01. The sequence continues at coordinate 38,819 of DATAKA010000112.1, forward strand.
TCAGCCTTCCACCATATGTCTTCTGCAGGTTCTCGTTCGTGAAGACCTCGCCCGTCGGCCCCGCCGCCACGAGCCGCATGTTGAGCATCACGACGTGGTCAAAGTACTCGGGCACCGTCTGCAGGTCGTGGTGCACCGCCACCACCGTGCGCCCCGCGTCGCGCATCGCCCGCAGCACATCCAGAATCGCCCGCTCCGTGGCCGCGTCCACGCCCGCGAAGGGCTCGTCCATGAAGTACAGCGGCGCATCCTGCGCCAGCGCCCGCGCCAAGAAGACCCGCTGCTGCTGCCCGCCCGACAACTGCCCGATCTGCCGACGCCCGAACGCCTCCATGCCCACCCGCACGAGCGCGTCCCGCGCGGCCGCACGGTCCGCCGCGCCCGGCCGCCGCAGCCAGCCCAGCCGCCCGTACCGGCCCATGAGCACCACGCCCAGCGCATCGATCGGGAAGTCCCAGTCCACCGTCTCCCGCTGGGGCACATAGCCCACCAGGCTGCGCGCCTCGCGGATCGGCTTCCCGAAAATCTCCACGCGCCCGCTCGCCACGGGGATCAAGCCCAGGATCGCCTTGAGCAGCGTGGACTTGCCCGCGCCGTTGGGACCGATGATCGCGATGAGCTTGCCCTTCGGCAGCGAGCAATCGACGTTCCACAGCACCGGCCGTTTGTGATACGCCACCGTGACGTCATGGACCTCAACGGCGACCGGCGGCAGCATGTCCGTTGCACTGCTCAATGGGAAAGGGCCTCCACGATCGTGCGCACGTTATGGCGCACCATCCCCGGGTACGTCCCTTCGGGCGTGCCCGCGGCGCCCATCGCGTCGCTGAAGAGCGAACCACCCACACGGACCGTATGGCCACGCGACGCGGCACCCTGCCGCAGCGCCTCGATATTCCGCGGGCTCACGCTGCTCTCCACAAACACCGCGGGCACCCTGCGCGAGACCAGCGTCTCCACCAGCGCGTTGATATCCGCCAGGCTCGCCTCGCTCTCCGTGCTCATCCCCTGCACACCCAGCACCTCCACGTCGTACGCGCGCCCGAAGTACCCGAACGCGTCGTGCGCCGTCACCAGCACGCGACGCTCCTTGGGAATGGTCGCAACCGCCGCACGAACCTCGGCGTCCAACGCGGCCAACTCCTTCGCGTGCCGCTCGCGGCTGCTCGCAAAGTCCGCCGCGTGCTGCGGCGCGGCCTTCGCGAATGCCCGCTCCACCGTCGGCAGGCACTGGGCCCACATCGACACATCAAACCACACGTGCGGGTCGTGCGCATCCGCGCTGCCGCCGAAGGCCATCAGCCGGTCGCGCGGAATCCCGTCTGTCACGGCGACCACCGCCTTGCGGGACGCGAGCTTCTCGAGCACTTCGCCCATATTGCCCTCCAGGTGCAGGCCGGAGTACAGGATGAGGTCCGCGCCCTCGAGCGCGCGGATGTCGCTCGGGGATGCCTTGTACAGGTGCGGGTCCACGCCCTCGCCCATCAGCACCGTCACCTGCGCGTGCGGCCCTGCGACCTCCCGCGCCAGGTCCGCCACCATGCCGGTCGTTGCGACCACCGTGAGCACGTCGGGAGCACCCGCCGCGGGGGCAGGCCCGCTCCCGGGTGCCGCGCGGTCGCACGCCGCCGCCAGCAGGACCGCGCCCGCCGTCAGGAACGCAAGGAACGAACGCGCCACAACCGGACGCACCGCCGACAAGAACGCCGCATGCAGGTTTGCCATGCTTGTAGCATATGCTACACTTTCGGTAGATCAAGATACGTTCTGTAGCAGTTGCTACAAGGAGGTCCATTGCTCACCCTCACCGTGGCCTGCGCCGCCTGCATGGCCGCCCAAGGCGTCGCCGACGACCCCCGGCGCCTCATCACCGACCGGCCGGACTTCACCGAGTCGCCCCAGGCCGTTCCGCACGGACGCACCCAGGTGGAGGGTGGCTACACCGTCAGCCGCGAAGCCGACGACGAAGCCCACACCCTCCCCGAACTCCTTGTGCGCGTCGGCCTCGCCCCGCGCTGGGAACTGCGGCTCTCGCCCCCCAACGCGGAGCGCACCGGCGGGGACGGGGGCGAGTGGGGTGTCACTGACACCGCCGTCGGCTTCAAGTACGAGATCGTCCGCGACGACGACGCCCCCTGCCTCTTCAGCGTCATCGGACAATCGTCCCTCCCTACCGGCGACGACGGCTTCGCGTCCGAGGACCCCGAACCCGAAGTCAAGCTCCTCTGGTCCACCCAACTCGCCGACGACATCGCACTCTCCGGGAACCTGAACGGTGCCTGGCGCTGGTCCGAGGACGGCTCGTACTTCGAGCCCGCCGTCTCCGTCTCCGCCAGCTTCGGTGTCACCGACGAAGTTGGCCTCTACGCCGAGTACTTCGCGTTCCTCGGCTCGGACGACCGCGCGACCGAAGCACACTACTTGAACGGAGGCGCGACGTACCAGTTGTCACCCACGCTCCAGGTCGACGTCCGCATCGGCGCCGGCATCAACGCCGAAGCCGACGACCTCTTCGCCGGCGTGGGCTTCGGCATCCTGTTCTGAATCTCGTACAGTTCCACGCATGCCCAGCGCCCGAGCCAAGCACCAGCGCAAGCCCCGCCCCGCACGCCGCGGGGCCGACGACCCCGCGTCGCGCTACCTCACCACGCGCGCCGCCCACGCCGCCGAGACCGCCGAGGACTACGCCGAGGCCATCGCCGACCTGATCATCCAGCACGGCGAGGCCCGCGTGGTGGACCTGGCGCGGGCGATGGGCGTGAGCCACGTGACGGTCGTGCGGACCCTTGCCCGCCTCCGACGCGACGGACTGGTGGAAACCCGGCCCTACCGATCCATCTTCCTGACACCCGCGGGCGAGGTGGTCGCCAAGGCCAGCCAGAAGCGGCACCGCGCTGTGGTGGCATTCCTCGCAGCGCTGGGCGTCCCCAAGCGCATCGCCGAGCGCGACGCCGAGGGCATCGAGCACCACGTGAGCGCCGAGACGCTCGCGGCTATGGAGCGCTTCGCCGCGATGCGCGAGTAAACGTCCGCGCACGAACTGCATTCACCTCCGCGACCACCGGACACAGCCCGAACCTGCCGGTTCAGAGTTGAAGATTCCGTCAGGGTGCGGTACGTTGTGCCTCCGCCGCACGCCTGCGGGCTGCGTGGGCGGTGACATACTGGAACCACACTCATGGCAGCACCGACTGAGGCGTCCCCCACCCCCACTTCCACCCAGCCAACAGCACCGAGTGGCATCCCGCCCCTCCCCGAGAACGCGACGCCCGAGCAGAAGGACGCCCACTGGTTCACGCACGTGTACCAGGGCGACAAGATGCCCCAGCTCACGATCCGCGCCGTCCTCACTGGCGGCCTGTTGGGCATGCTCCTCGCCGCGAGCAACCTCTATACGACGCTCAACATCGGCTGGGCCTTCGGCGTCGCCATCACCTCCAGCGTCATCAGCTACGTCATCTGGTCCATCATCACACCAATCGTGCGGTGCCGGAAGATGACGATCCTGGAGACCAACTGCATGGCGAGCACCGCCAGCGCGGCGGGCTACTCCACCGGCTCCACCATCGCCACCATGTTCGGCGCACTCGTGCTGCTGGCCGTTGCGCCCGACGGCAAGACGAGCGCGGACATCAAGACGTGGGAAATCCACCCCGTCTGGCTCGTCGCCGCCTTCACCCTCTGCACCGGCCTCATGGGCGTGTTCCTCGCGATCCCCATGAAGCGGCAGATGATCAACCACGAGCAGTTGCCCTTCCCCAGCGGCATCGCCGCGGCGGAAACGCTGCGCAGCCTCTACAGCGAGAGCAAGGAGGCCGTGCAGAAGGCCTACGTGCTGATCGCGGGGCTGGGCATCGGCGCTGTGGTGGCGATCCTGCGCACCGGTCAGGGCACGTTCGACTTCCTGGACAAGTTCTACAAGGCCACCAAGCTCGAAATCCCCCAGCACATCCCGCACGACGGGTTCAAGGTCATCAACGGCAAGCAGATCTACGGCTACTCCGTGGACACCAGCGTGCTGCTCATCGCCGCCGGCATGATCGTCGGCCTGCGCGTGAGCCTCTCGATGCTGGCGGGCTCCATCATGCTCTACCTCTGGCTCGGCCCGTCGCTCGTGGCGATGGACACGGCCAATGTCGGCAAAGAGGGGTATATCGCCTCGATCGAAACGATCGCGGGCGGCACGCTCTACCACTTCCCACGTTGGGGCCTGTGGGGCGGCACGGCCCTCATGGTGATGGCGAGCCTGACGGCGCTCGCCCTCCAGTGGAAGACCATCGTGCGTGCCTTCATGGTCAAGAAGGCCGGCTCGACGGGCGTGGAGCAGGCCACCTCGGACGCCATGGGCCAGGTCGAAGTGCCCGGCATGTGGATGGTCATCGGCATGGTGCCCATCACCATCGCCATGGTCATCATCCAGATCGTCGCGTTCGACATCGCCTGGTGGGCGGGCCTCATCGCCGTCGCGATGAGCTTTGTGCTGAGCCTGGTGGCCAGCCGCGCCACCGGTGAGACGGACACCACGCCCATCGGCGCGATGGGCAAGGTCATGCAGCTCCTGTTTGCGCTTTTCCACCCGGGCCAGATCGTCCCCAACCTCGCGAGCGCGGGCATCGCCGCCAACAGCGCCAGCAGCAGCGCCGACCTCCTGACGGACCTCAAGAGCGGCTACCTCCTGGGCGCGAACCCCCGCCGCCAGTTCCTCGCGCAGTTCTTCGGCGTCTTCTTCGGCACCGTCGCCATCGTCCCGATCTGGTACCTCATGGTGCCGACGAAGGAAGTGCTGGAGAAGCTCCCCGCGCCCGCGACGCAGACGTGGGCCAAGGTGGCCGAGGTGCTCACCAAGGGCCTGGCATTCCTGCCCGATTCCGCGAAGCTCGCCATCCTCATCGGCGCGGGCGTGGGCATCCTCCTGCCCATCATCGAGCGGTTCCTCGTGCCCGCCAAGCACCGCAGGTTCATGCCCAGCGCCACCGGCCTGGGCCTGGCGTTCATGCTGCCGTTCTACAACAGCCTCGCCTTCACCATCGGCGCGGTCATCGCGTTCATCTGGAGCAAGATCGACCGCAAGAGCGATGAGACCTACCGCGTGCCGCTCGCCAGCGGGCTGGTCGCGGGCGAGAGCCTGATCGCGGCGCTCATTGCGATGACGGCGACAGCGGCGGGCCTGCTGGGCTGGAAGCTGTAGCGGCCTCCCGCTTCTTGCCGTGGCGTTGCAGCATCCACGCCCAGGGAATCGTCGCGAAGTAGAAGATCGCGATCCCCGCGAGCACCAGCCACGGCTCCATCAGCATCAGGGCCGCGAGCATCACGACGACCAGCAGCAGCGGCGCGGTCCAGCGCCGCCCCACGCGCACGCCCTTGAGCGCGAACATGGGGATGCGGCTGACCATGAGCAGACCGATCAGGATCGTCCACCCCGCGATCACCCACTGCGGCACGCTCAGCACCTGGGGCACCTCGTCCGACGCGAGGAGGAACGCGGGGATGAGCACCACGCCCGCGCCGGCGGGTGTCGGCATCCCGACAAAGAACAGGCCCGGCTTCTTCATCGCGGGCTGCCCCGCGGGCGGCGGTGCCGGGGCCGGCTTATCCAGCGCGCTCGTGAACCGCGCCAGCCGCAGCGCAGCGCACACCGCGAACGTCATCACCGCCACCAGCGTCAGCGTCACCAGCCACCGCGCGGGCTTCTCCGTGCCGTTGGCCGCGGCGGGCACCAGCAGCCACTGCTGCAGGATGAGCGCGGGCGCGACGCCGAACGCCAGAAAGTCCGAGAGTGAATCCAGCACCGCGCCGAAGCGGCTGCTGACGCGCAGCAGTCTGGCCGCCGCGCCGTCCAGCACGTCAAAGATGCCCGACAGCACGATCGCCGCGAGCGCCTTGTCCCAGTCCTTGAGCAGCGCAAAGTGCAGGCTCGCCAGCCCGCAGCACAGCGCCAGCGTCGTCAGCAGGTTGGGCACCAGCACCAGGGCCGGCACCGTCTTCTTGTGGTCGCCCATGCGGATGAACATGCGATCCCCCTTAGCCCACGCCGGTCACTGAACGGTCCATGGCGAGGATCGTGCTGCCGCCGGAAACTCTGTCGCCCGGCTTCACCAGCACCTCAAACCCCGCCGGCAGGTACACATCCGTGCGAGACCCGAAGCGGATAAGCCCGTACCGCTCGCCCTTCCGGAGCTGCTGCCCCTCCTTCGCGCGGTTGATGATGCGGCGCGCGATGAAGCCCGTGAGTTGCGTCACCACCACCGGCCGCCCGTCCCCCAGCGCCAGCCACACGCTGCACCGCTCGTTCTTGTCCGCATCGGGCTTCCCCGCGTGCGCAAAGCCGCCGCGCTTGGTCACCACCTTCTTCACCGTGCCGCCCATGGGTGTGCGGTTCACGTGGACATTGAACACGTTGAGAAAGATCACCACCCGAACCATGCCCTGCGATGCCGATGCGTCAATCCCCAACTCCTCCGGCGGCTGGCACGGCTCCACCCGCATCACGACACCGTCTGCTGAAGAGACCACCACCCCCGGCCCATCGGGAATCGGCCTCTGGGGATCTCTGAAGAACCAGATGCACCACAGCGTGAGCAGCAGGCCCACGCCCCCCACCACTGCCGCAGCAATCGGGCCCGCCAGCGAAGCCAACGCCGCGGCCAGACCGGCCGCAGCGACAAAGATCACGACGATGATCCACCCCTCCCGGGCAACGGGGGGCATGGGGTCATCGGGTCGGGTGGGAACGCGTGGAACAGCCGGAAGTGCGGTCATCGGGTGATGTTAGAGAGGCTTGGGCCAAGACACCGGTATCCCGTCCATCGAGACCGAACGACGCCCGCCCAAACTCCGGGCCGCCCCCGCCGCGCGCTACCATCGCCCCGACCATGCCCTCCATCACCATCAACGGCATCAAGAGCGAGTTCAAGCCCGGCGAGTCGATCCTGCAAGTCGCCAACCGCAACGAAGCGGGTGGCAAGGCCGGGACCGCGGGCGGTATCCCTCACTACTGCTACCACGACGGCCTGTCGGTTGTGGCGTCGTGCCGCATTTGCCTCGGCGAGGCCTTTGCGCCCGACGCCAAGACCGGCCAGCTCACGCCCTATATGGGCGGCAAGCTCTTCCCGACGTGCCAGACGCCCGCGATTGACGGGATGGTGGTCTACACCAACAGCCCCAAGGCGGTGGCGAACCAGAAGTCGGTGATGGAGTACCTGCTCATCAACCACCCGCTGGACTGCCCCGTGTGCGACCAGTCGGGTGAATGCTTCCTGCAGGACTATTCCTATATGTACGGGCGGGGCGTTTCCCGCTTTGAGGAGCAGAAGGTCAAGAACCCCAAGAAGGACGTGGGCCCGCACGTCTTCCTGTACAGCGACCGCTGCATCATGTGCACCCGGTGCGTGCGCTTCACGCGTGAAGTCACCGGCACCAGCGAGCTGTGCGTCACCGGGCGCGGCAACAAGGAAGAGATCGACGTCTTCCCGGGCGTCGCCCTCGACAATGAGCTTTCCGCCAACGTCGTGGACCTGTGCCCCGTCGGCGCGCTGCTGGACAAGGACTTCCTGTTCGCCCAGCGCGTTTGGTTCCTGAAGGAAACACCGGCGATCGACCCGATCACGGCGAGCGGCGACAACATCTTCATCCACCACAACGAGGGCAAGGTGCACCGCATCAAGCCGCGCACCAACCTCGCCGTCAACAAGTGGTGGATCACCGACGAGGTCCGCTACGGCTGGAAGTTCGTGCACAGCGAGAGCCGCCTGCGCAGCCCGATGCGCCGCCAGTTCAGCACGATGGTGGAGTGCGACTACACCCGCGCCTACGACGAGGTCGTCAAGGGCCTCCGCGGCGCGGTGCAGAACGGCAAGTTCACCGCGGTCGTCGTCAGCCCCATGCTGACGTGCGAGGAGGCGTACCTGCTCGCGAAGTTTGCGAAGGCGATCGACAAGAACGCGGTGCTCGCCGTGGGCCCCGTGCCCTTCAGCGGGCAGGACAAGGTCTACCCCATCGGTGCCAAGGCCGAGGACCCCAAGGCGTTCAAGGTGTGCGCTGAGAAGGCCCCCAACGCCCGCGGCGTGCGGCGCGTGCTGGGCGCGTTCGGGCCGGTGATCGAGTTTGGCGACCTGCTCCGCCGCATGCAGGGTGGCCCTGGGGGCGCGAGCCAGGACAGTGACATCGGCGGCGTCCTGCTGACCGGCAACTACCCCAGCGAGTGGGCCACCGGCGACGTGAAGAACGCCCTCGCGGGCAAGTTCGTCACGCTGATCGACACGCTCGCGAGCGACCTGGTCGCGTCGTGCGATGTCGTGCTACCCGGAGCGACGTTTGCCGAGAAGGCCGGCACCTTCGAGAACTGGAAGAGCATCCTGCAGGCCTTTGAGCAGGCGATCCCCGTGATCGAGATGGCCAAGAGCGAGGGCCAGTTGGCGCTCGACCTCATGGCGACGCTCAAGGGCGCGCCGGTGCCGCAGCACGAGGCAGAGGCGATCGTCATCGAGACCACGCGCGGCCAGGTGGCGGCGGGCGTGCAGGTGGCTCTGCCCCGGTCCGAGGCCTTCAACGCCGCGAACGTGCGGGCGCAAATGGCCCGGGAGAACGGGCTCGCGGTGTTCGTGGACGGCGTGAGCATGCCCGTGATGCCCCCGGCGCGGACGCCGGACATGGAAGTGGTTGAGCTGTGAACGCGGCCGACCGCGAGGAGGGCCCGATGAGCTACGACATTTACTTCTACCGGCCGCGTGCGGGGACCAGGCTCTCGGATGTTGTCAGCGCGGAGTTTGACGACCGCGATGCGCTCGTCAGCCCCTTCACCGACGAGGAGGTGGTTGCGATCGCCAAGGCCATCGCGAAGGCGCTCGACGGCTACGAGGTGTTTGAGGATGACGACTGCCTGATCGTCGCACCAGGGGACGAGGACGCCGACGAGCAGGTGGAAGTGATGCTGATGGCGGAGGAGTGCTCCATCGGGTTCCCCTACGGGCAGGACGCCAAGCGGGTGTTCGCCATCGCGCAGAAGGCCGCGGACGTGCTCACGGGCATTGGCATGCAGGCCCACGACCCGCAACTGGACGGGGACTTTGACGTGGCGCGTGCGCGGACCATCTACTCGAAGACGTCGCGGGACGTGCTGGGACGCTGACCATGACCGCCGCGTATGTCATCATGGCGCTGTGCGTATTGCTGGGCGTGCCCTTCACGCTGTGGTGGTGGCGCGAGGCCGACAAGTGGGCGGACGCGGAGCACAAGCGCTTCAAGCCCAAGCACGACGAGAGCCTGAAGGACGCGATCGTGGTGAAGTGGGACCCGCCCCCGGCGGAGACGCCCGACGACAAGAAGTGACCCGCCGTCACTCCGGCTTGCGTTCCGCGCGTTCCTTCCACTTCGCGGCGTCGTCGGTGCGGCCGATCTTGTCCATGAAGCCCTGGACCATCTTGGCGGTTGAAGTCACAACCGCGTCGGTCGGCTTGGCTCTCTGCGTCATCTCCGCGTAGGCCGCTTCCAGTTCAGCGTTACCTTCCTCCACCTTGCCCGCGCCGACCATGGCGATGCCGACGGTGTGGCGGAACCGCGCGGGGGCTGGGCTCTCGGGCGGGAACGCGGCCGTGGCGATGCGCACCGCGTCGCGTGCAAGGGCTTCCGCGCGGGCGTAGTTGCCCAGCTTCGCCTGCACGCGGGCGACGTTGGCGGAAGTGACGGCGGTGCGCAGAGACTCGGGCTCGCGCTGCTGCATGACGCCCAGCAGTTCATCGCCGGTGCGGGCCGCGTCGTCCAGGCGGTTGCCCTGCTCGTAGGCGATGGTGAGATTGTTCATGCAGAGCAGGGCGTCGATGTGGTCGGCGCCGATGGTGGCCTTGTACCCGGCGAGGGCTTCCTCAAAGTACTGGATCGCTTCGGCCTGCTTCTGGCGGGACATGAGCGTCGTGGCGAGGCCCACGGCGGTGGCGAGCGTCGTGGGGTGGTGCGGGCCCATGACGCGCCGGGAATCATCGAGCGCGCCCTTGACCATCTCGATCGCCTCGTCGTCCTTGCCCAGGGCGCTCAGCAGGCGGCCGCAGTTGACGCGCGCGGCGATGGCGTCGGGGTGGTCGGCGCCCATCTGCTCCACCGTCGCCTTGACGTTGCGGCGCACGAGCGGCTCGGCCTCTTCCAGGCGGTTCTGGTCCTGCAGGGCGAGGGCCAGCTCGTTGAGCGAGACAAGCGTGCGCCGGTCGTTGGGCCCGTAGATCCTCTCACGGACCTCCATCGCGTGGCGGGCGAGCGTCTCGGCCTCGGCGTCGTTGCCCATCTTGTTGAGGAGGTGCGCCAGGCACGTCTCGGCCCAGATGGTCTCCTCGTGATCCGGGCCCAGCTTCTCGCGTCCGGTCGCCACCGCCTCACGGAGCAGGGGCTCGGACTTCTCGAAGTTGTCCAAGTCGGCGTAGGTATCACCCAGGAACGACGCCGTGTTCACCCAGTGGGCGGAATCGTCCGGGAATACCTCTCTTGCGAGCATCAACTGCTGCTCGTACTGCTCCGCGCTCCGCTCCAACTCACCGGTCGCGGCGAACACCGACCCCAGCACGCCGTGCAGCTCGTACCGCACACGCGGCTCGTCCTTGAACTGCTCCTCCACCTTGGGCGCGGACTGCTGCACCAGCTGGCTGATCGTCGGGTCGGAACCCCTCGTGTATTCCGGGTGGCCCTGGTGCAGCAGATCGATGAAGAACTGGAGCACCGCCGTGGCGGTCTTGGTCTCGTCCTCGGCGCGCTGTTTTTCCTTCTGGGCCTGGTCGCGGGCGACGGTCGCTGCGGCGGACTCTTCTTCCGCACGTGTCTTCTGTGCCTGGGCCTGATCGCGCGCCACGTTCGCCGCGTGCGCCTGCCACGCTGTCGCCACGATGCCAACCACAAGCACCGTCATCACCGCGGCGATCGCGCCGACGAAGGCCCTGTGCCTGCGCGCGAACTTGGTCGCCTGGTACCAGGCCGTCTGCGGGTGGGCGAGCACGGGCTCGTCGTTCAGGTATCGGCGGATGTCGGCCGCGAGTTCGCCCGCGGACTGGTACCGGCGCGCCTGGTCCTTCTCCACCGCCTTGGCGGAGATCGACTCGACATCGCCCTTGAGCGACGGGTCGAGCGTGCCGAGCAGGGCGGGCTCGTGCTCGCGCACTTTCGTCACGGCCTGGGCCACGCTGAGCCCGGAGATATCCACAGGCGGTTTGCCCGTGAGCAGTTCAAAGAGCATGACGCCCAGCGCGTAGACGTCACTCCGGGCGTCGATCTTTCGCGGGTCCGCCTCGATCTGCTCCGGGCTCATGTAGCCCAGCGTGCCGACGATCTGGCCCGCGCTCGTCTGCATGGTCGCGGCGTTGTCCTGGGCGGTGAGGCGCGCGACGCCGAAGTCCAGCACCTTGGGCTGGCCGCGGCTGTCGACCACGATGTTGCCGGGCTTGAGGTCGCGGTGGATGACGCCGCGCTTGTGCGCGTGGTCCACGGCGTCGCAGACGCGGGCGAGGAGTTCGAGCTTGTCGCGCGGCGAGAGCGCGTGGTCGCGCGCGTGGGCGGTCAGCGTCTTGCCGACGACCATCTCCATCGCGATGTACGGCTGCTTCGCGCCGCCGTGGGGCTGGTCGGCGAGACCGGCCTCGTAGAGCGCGGCGATGCCGGGGTGCTGGAGCATCGCGAGCGCTTCGGCCTCGTGCGCGAAGCGGCGCGTGAGGGTGGAGGTGACAAACTCGGGCCGCACGAGCTTCAGGGCCACCGTGCGCTTGGGGAAGTCCTGCACGGCTTCGTAGACGACGCCCATGCCGCCGCGGCCCAGCTCGCGCGTGACCTCGAACTTGGCGATGCGCTTGGGGATGGGTGAAGCGCCGCCCGGCGCATCGACGCCCGGGGGGGTGAGGGACGCGGCGACACCGCCGACCGAACGGTCGAGGATGCCGCGTGTGTCGGAGTGGTGTGACAGCAGCGAGGAGAGTTCGTGCGCTGCTTCCGGGTCCGTCTTGGAGAGGTCGGTGATGGCGGCGTCACGCTCGCCGGGCGCGAGCGCGATCACGCGCTCAAAGTGGGAGCGGACGCGGGAGTGCAGGTCGCCCTGGCTGGAGTCCTGGGGCATGGGGGAGGATAGTGGTGAGACGGTGAAGCGTGAGACGACGTGGAGTGAATGGTGTCAGGGGATGTCGCATGCGGCCGCGAGCGTGCGGAGGCGGTGTGCGGCATCGGCGAGGTGTGCGAAGGGGTCGTGCGGGGGCTGCCCCCCACCGGCCCCGGCCCGTGGTGCTACGAGCGTGGCGTGGCCGACCTTGCGATTCGCGCGGCCGGACTTGCCGTAGAGGTGCGGGTGCGCGTGGGGAATGGCGCGGATCGCGGTTTCGTCGGGCACTGCGCCGATGAAGTTGATCATCACGCTGGGGCCGACGGCGTTGCACGGGCCCAGCGGCATGCCGGCGACGGCGCGCAGGTGGTTCTCAAACTGGCTGGTGGCCGCGCCCTCGATCGTCCAGTGGCCGCTGTTGTGCACGCGCGGGGCCATTTCGTTCGCAAGGAGCCGGCCCTCGACCTCGAAGAGTTCCACCGCGAGCACACCGACGTACTGCATAGCGTCCATGAGCGTGCGGACGTGGGCGACGGCCTCGTCCTCCACGCGCTGCGGCACGCCGGGGGCTGGCGCGCGGGAGACGCGGAGGATCCCGCGTTCGTGCGTGTTCTCCACGAGCGGGTAGTGGTCGAACGCGCCGGCGGCACTGCGCACAGCGATGACGGAGAGTTCGCGCGTGAACGGCACCATTCGCTCGAGGATCGCGGGCTTCCGGCCGATCGCGTCCCACGCGGGGCCAACGTCCCCCACTGCTCGCACGACGGCCTGGCCCTTGCCGTCGTATCCGCCGCGGCGGGTCTTGAGGATGCAGGGGAGGCCGATGTCCGCGGCCGCAGCGCGGAGGGTTTCGAGCGAGTCGATCAGCCGGTACGGCGGCACCTCAAGCCCGGACTGCGTGAAGAACGCTTTCTCACTGCCGCGGTCCTGCGCCACTTCCAGGCAGCGCGGGCCGGGTGCAACGGGGCAGGCGCGCTCGGCGGCGCGGACGGCGCTCACGGGCACATTCTCAAACTCGTACGTCAGCACGTCGCACTGCTGGGCGAAGCGGGTGATGGCGGCATCATCCTCGAAGGGTGCTGTGGTCACCTCGCACACGAGGCGGGCGCAGGCCTCAGGGTCCGGGTCGTAGCAGCGGCAGGTGATGCCGGTGCGCTGCCCGGCCTGCGCGAGCATTTGGCCGAGCTGGCCGCCGCCGAGGATGCCGAGGCGAAGTGACATAGAGACGGAGAGACGGAGAGACGTAGTGGGGAAAGCCAACGCTACTTGCGTGGGTCTTTGGACTTGAGGACGGTGGTGGTTTGGCGGGTGCGGAACTGGGCGACGGCGGTGGCCACCTTGGCGTCCTGGAGGGCGATGATCTGGGCGGCGAGGAGGCCGGCGTTCTTGGCGCCGGCGATGCCGACAGCGAGCGTGCCAACGGCGATGCCGGCGGGCATCTGCGCGATGGAAAGGAGAGAGTCCAGGCCCTTCAGCGCCTTGCTCTCCACAGGCACGCCCAGCACGGGCAGGGGCGTCTTGGCGGCGCACATGCCGGGCAGGTGGGCCGCGCCGCCCGCGCCAGCGATGATGACCTGCAGGCCGCGGCCCTGCGCGGCGGACGCGTACTCAAAGAGCCAGTCGGGCGTGCGGTGCGCGGAGACGACGTTCACCTCGTGCGCAACGCCAAAGTCGTCGAGCACGTTGGAGGCGTGGCGCATGGTCTCCCAGTCGCTCTTGGAGCCCATGATGATGCCGACGAGGGGTTGGAGGCGTGGGCGTTTGGCCATGGCGGGCAGAGTTTAACCGCCGCGGGCTCGGGGGGTGGAGGGCACTCGCCAGCCCTTCGGGCCGAACGGCGGGGCTATCAGTCTGGCTGCGTTGGACGGGCAACGTCCTGCGCCAGGATGCTTGCGATGGCCGCGTCCAAGGAGGGCCAGATGGGGTGGGTGCTGGGTTGAGGGCTGATCTGGATGCGGAGGGTGGAGCGTGATGGGGCTTCTTGGCGGGACTCAATAACGAGGCGGAGGTCGATGGGCTTGAAGGTGGCGAAGGCGTCGGTGAGGTGCATGCGCGCATGGAAGATGTGTGGCGCGGTGCGGGTGACTTCGACGTGGGCGGGGGTCAGTGGCTTGCCTTCGGCGAAGGCGGCCATGAGGCCGTCGTAGTACTGCTCCAGGAGTTGGTCGGTGCGCGCGGCGTCCGGCGCGGGTTCGTCGATCCACAGGACGAAGGCGTAGGACCAGAAGTTCTCGCTCTTAGGATCGCGCCAGCCGGGGGCGAAGCGCAGGGACTCGGTGCCGGTGGGAAGGCCGGGCGCGAATGAGGGCGGGAGGGGGAAGGTTTCGGACTGCCAGCCTGCGAGGGAGATGGGGGTGGAGGCGGGACGGGTGTGCTGGCGAGCGGCGCAGGCGGAGAGAACGAGACATACGACGGACAGAATGGCGAGCTGGCGATAGTGGGCGTGCATGCGCGTACTCCATGTAAGACGTCGAACGTTTCGTTCGCCGTGCACTCAATATACACGATGGGGAGAAACTTTCGAGGGCCACTCGTCCGGCATCGGCGAACAGCCAGCAACTCTTGTGCTTGTTACGCGCGTGACGACGAGACTGCCGCCAACCCGCACTCCGGACATTGCGCTCCCGGCAGGTCCTTCACGCTGTACCCGCAGTGTTCGCACTGGCCGCGTTGTGCGCGAAGCAGGCGGCGAGCGGCGGGCCATATCAGTCCCCCGACCACCAGTGCTGCTGCGCACCCGGCAAGCCACACATCTACCGGGCCATGCATCGTCTTTGCCAAGCCGTAGGTGAGGTGCCAGTTCCGATGCCGGTACACGAGGTCCCGCCCTGAGAGTGTTGCGGACCCCATCTCGGGCCAGGGGCTGTGCGCAAAGTGAGCGAGAATCTGCGGGTCTTGGCAGAACCGGAGTGGAACTTCTTCGCCTTTCATGAACTCCGTATCGCCCGTCGGAAGCAGGCGCGTGGCGACAACTGGAGAGCACCGGAAGCGACGGTACACCGTTCCGAAGTTCTGCACACGACACTCGCTCACGGTAATCTGGTAGTCGATGGTGATGCAGTCGTCACCCTGCTGGATCGTGACGGAGTCGCGGTAGGGCGTTAACACGAAGAGGCATGCGCGCTCGAGCGATATGTAGCGCCACGCTCTTACGCCCACGAGCACGACGGTGAACGCCAGAACGGCAGTAAGAAAAGCGAGCAATATGACTCTACGTTGCTGCCGAAGGACGCGCTTCAACGGGAGCGAGTGGCGGACAGGTGGAGAGGTCGTAGGCATAGACGCGCTCGCCGATCGTCCAGTCCTTACGTTGGAAATGGCAAAGTGATTCACGGGGTGGAAGCCCGTGGGACGTGGCATGGGCCAGAGGCCCATGCTACGGGAGTCACTTCGCCCAGGAATCTGAGAGCTGCGCGGCCATGCGGCCGGCGGCTTCGGCGGAGAGGGCGTCCAAGGCTTGCTCCAGCGTTGCGCCGGCGGAGGCGACTTCGCGGGTGGTGGTGGATGCGCCCAGGATGACGCCGTCGGCGGTGCGGTAGGCCCGCATCGTGAGCTCGATGCGGACGGGGAATGCGCCGGGGCGGGTGCGTGTGACCTTCGCGACGCCGGAGAGGACGACGCCCGCGCCGGCCTTGGTGCCCAGTGTCGCGGCGAGTTCGCGGTCGGTCCACTGGTGGCCGGTGAGTTCGCCAGCCTGCGTCATCTTGGCCTGCGCGGCGGAGACATCGGTGAGGGACAAGCCCAGGGACGTGAGGCGTTCCACGACGCGGTTCTCGACGCTGCGGAGATCGACCTCGCGCTGTTCCAAGCGTTCCTCGCGGCGGTCCTTGAGTTCCTGCTCGACGACGGTGCGGGTGATGGGATCGATCCAGCCGCCGAGCCCCGCGCCGACGCCGACGCGCTCGCCGATGATGATGTTGGTGCCGTCACCTTGCTGGAGCGGTGCGGTGGTGTTGGAATCGGAGATGCTGATTTGGCCCTCGCTGTCATTCACCTGAGCGCGGTTGATGATGACGGCGATGGTGGGCTTGCCGGCCTTGTCGTACGCCTGCGCGAGAGCGTCGCGCTCGGCGGCGTTGCGGCCGGTGCGGGGGCCGCCGGCGAGGGCACGCTCACGGTCAGACAGTCCGAGCGGCGCGAGGCGGAGGTTGATGGTCTGGCCCTTCACGTCCAGCACTTCGCTGCCCATGACGAGTTCGTCGTTCACGGCGCGGCGGAGCGTCTGGCGGACGCCCAGGAGGTCCTGGCTGCTCAGCAGGTCCATCGTGGTGACGAGGGTGGCGCTGCTGCGTTCCTCGCCGCGGAGGGTGACGCTGCCCTGGCGGACGCCCTCGCCGTTGTTCAGTGCATCGCGGAGGAGTTCGAGGTCGTCTTCGGTGTAATCACCGACGACGCGGAGCGTGTAGCGGCGCATGGCGCCCGAGCCGGAGGCGGGGAAGGCCTCTATGAACTGGGTGGACATGCGCTTGGCGATGGCGCGGGCGTATTCGGAGAGGCGGTAGTTGTCAAAGTCGCCGGTGCGTTCGTCGGGGAGCATGTCGAACGCGTAGCGGCCGAGCGTGGTGCCCTGGCGGAGGTCGGTGATGACGTATGTCGCGCGGTAGCGGCCGCGCTGGGACTGCTCGTTGATGGTGACGGACATCACCATGTCCGCGCCGGCGTCTCGGGCCAAGATGCGCGCGGCGGCGTACTCGTCGTTGCCGCGGAGGGCCTCGCGCTGCTGAGCGCCCAGGAAGCCCTGGGCCTGGGCGTTGATGACGATGACCTCGGGGTCGCGGAAGAGGTCTTCGAGGCGTGCGCCGAGCGTGTCGCCCATGGAGAGGGTTTCGGAGCCGCGGTGGCCGTAGGGGACGGCGTCGGTCGCGATGAGGAGGCGCGGGGATCCGGCGCGGCGGTAGGCCTCGAGGAAGGCGTCGATGTTGGCGAGGCGCTCGGTGCCAATGGTGGACTGGTCCGGCGCGGGCGGCGGCGGGAGGGGCTTGCGGTCACCTTGGGCCAGCGCGGTGCCGGCGAGGGTGGTGAGGACAAGGGCGGCCGGGAGCGTGGAGCGGTTCATGGGGATCCCTCTCGAGGAAGAAAACGAACCACAAAGGCACAAAGGACACAAAGGAAAGCAAGAGAAAAAGAAGAAGGGAGAAAGATCGGGAGAAGGCACAGGATCCTGGCATCAAGGCACTAGGTCATTTCTTTGTGTTCTTTGTGCCTTTGTGGTTCAAACTGATTCAGTTGGTGCGTCAGTTGCGCATGGTCACTTGGCGAGGCGGATTTCGCAACGCCAGTCGGCGGCGTCGGAGTCCATGGCGTTGCCGGTGAGGAAGACCTGGTTGCGGGGCGGGAGGTTGACGAAGCGCCAGTTCATCGCGCCGCCGCGGGCGGGGGCGCCGGTCTCGGTGAAGAAGAGGACGCGGTACTGGATGCTGCTGGAGTAGCCGGGGTCGCTCAGGAGGCGGACGGGGACGCTGACCTTCATGACGTCCTGCTGCTCGACGATGGGCGGGTCGACGGCGATGAAGTTAGAGAGCTCGCCCGCGACGGTGACGCGGGGGTATTGCTGGAGGGGGGCGTAGTGGCCGGTGAATGGCGTGCGGGTGGCGTTACTGGCGCAGCCGGCGAGGGTCGCGCCAGCGAGCATGGCCGCGGCGGCGGTGAAGAGGGGGCGGGTGCGGTGGCGGGCGGTGGTGTGCATTGTGTTACTCCTCACTAACTTTATTCGATGCGCGAGCGTGAGTGTGGTTCCCGAAGTGAAAAGCGGCTTGATTTCAGGGGTTATTCTGGCGGCGTGGCATTCGTACTTTGTTCGGACTGGTGTTCTTTGGCGATGGCTTCTTTGAGGGCATCGCTCTTGGGGCGGTAGGGGTCGTGCTCCTGGGCGAAGAGGCGTTGGTAGCCGACGGTGCCGGGGAGGGGTGGGATGAGGGAGTCGCCGCCGTCGAGCAGATGACGGCGCATCCGGCCGCCCTGGTCTTCCACGGAGAGTGCGATGCCTTCCTCGCGGTAGAGGTTCTCAAGATCGACCTGGGTCAGGTTCAGGAGGTGGCCGCCCCTGCGGTAGCGCTCCATGACAGCGGGGCTGGGTCGGGAGACGTCGCGGCCGCCGAAGATGTACGGGAGGTCGTCGCGGGGGATGCGCTGGCGGGTGTAGTCGTTGGAGTAGACCAGCGTGGGCATGGAGAGCCATGCGCCGGCGCTGGTGGGGATTCGGACGGAGCGGAGTTGGAGGGCACCGGTGGGCGGAGCGAGGTCGGTGAGGGTGACGCGGGTGCCCTCGACATCCAGCGTGACGGTGGAGAAGCCGGGGGCGAGGTCGATCGGGACGACGTACACGCGCTGGGGGAGGAGTTCGGCGTGGCGGACGTCGGCGTGGGCGGTGCCCTTCATCGCGAGGCCCAGGGCCGCGATGGCGAGGCCGATCCACTGGGCGTCGTCGTTGCTGTTGTTGTTGCTGGCGACGATGACGCCGCCCATGAGGAGGGCGTCGCCCAGGGCGCTCTTGAGGGTGCGGACGTCTTCGAGGTTGTTCCAGCGGAGGCTGCGGGACATCGCGTTGACGTCCTGCACGACGGGGAACGTGCCGACGGGCTGGGATTCGGTCTCGGGCGCACTGACGGAGCGGAGGGAGGCCGCGAGCGGGGCGTTGGTGCTCATCGTGCGCGGGCGCCAGACGGAGAGTGCGCCGTCGGGGCCTTCGGCGCGTTTCTCGGGGCCGAAGCCGTACTCGACGATGAGGACGGTGTTGTAGCGGGTGGACTGGAGCGTGGTGGCGAGGTCGGTGAGCGTGGCATCGACGTTCGCGGCGGCGGCGAAGTTGTCACGGGCTTCGTCGTCACGCCCCAGCGCGCGGTTGGCGATGCCGTTCATGAGGTAGCCGAGCGCGAAGTCGCTGTCGGCGACGGCGTAGCCGGAATTCAGGAGTTGCTCGCCGCCACCCTCGGCCTTCTGGTCGGCCTCTGCCGCGGCTTTGGCGAGGTCGGCGGCGGTGGCGTCGGTGCCGACCGTTTCGGAAAAGTCCTTCAGGAGGAAGAGGGAGGACTGGGCGGCGGCGCGGGCGTTGTCCCACTCGCCGCGCATGGCCTTCTGCACGGCGATGGTGTGGTAGCCCATCGCCTGCTCGAAGGGCTCGCCCTTCCAGACCTTGATGCCTTCGTTGAGGACGACGCTGGCAGTAGTTTTGTCGGCGTTGAGGCCCTGCGTGCGCAGGAGGGCGAAGAGTTCGTTGGCGGTTTCCTCGCCGGCGTCGGGCACGCCCTCGGCGAGGGTCATCTGCAGGACATTGACGCGGCCCAGGAGGTAGTTGCGGTCGGAGGGGTCCTTCGCGAGTGATTCGGAGAGTTTCGCGGCGACGGGTCCGAAGCGGCCGAGCTGGGCGGATTGAACAGCGCGGGGGTCCAGGCGTTGCTGTGCGCACCCTGATCCTGCTCCCACGAGCGTGGCGAGGGCCAGGCCGGCGCAGGCGAGAATGGTGCAGGTCTTAGTCAAAGAGGAGCCCCGCCGCGGCGCGCTTGAGGGCGACGGAATCGGACCAGAGGAGCGCGCCATCGGAAAGTTGCGTGACACGGAAGTCGCAGAGGTAGGTGTCGGTGCGGGCGCCCGCGCTGAGGCTGGCGGCGGAGCGTGTGGCGGATCGCATGGTGGCGTCCATGCGGTGGGTGGGCGTGCGCTGCGAAGCGAAGCCCTCTTCGTAGCTCCCCCGCTGCTCGCCCTCGGCCTTGAGTTCCGCCGGGATGACGAGCGTGAAGGCCTTGTCCTTGGACAATTGCACCAGGCCAGCGGAGTCACGGACCTTCTGCATGATGTACCACTGTTCGCCGGGGGTGATGATGTCGAGCGTGAGGTTCTCGACCTTGGCCCAGGTGATGACGACGGGCTGCGACTCGGGCGTGCGGGCCTTCATCCAGTCGCTGTCACGCAGCTTCTGGGCGAGATCGGTGGCCATGTCGGAGAGGTCGGCCTGCGTGAGGCGCGTGGATCGGGCGGGCGTGGAGCAGGCGGGGAGGGCCGCGCAGATCACGAGCAGGGCGAGGATGGGTGCGGCGGTGTGCATGCGAGGAGAGTGAAGAGTGAGCAGTGACGAGTGAACAGAGATTGGCCGGTCGTGAAGAGTGGCGTCACCATTCACTCCTCACTCTTCACCGTTCACTTCTTACCGCGCCTGCTTCACTTCATAGGGCTCGTTGGTCCAGATGATGGCGCCGGACTTCATGTTGGTGAGCTCGAAGTTCATGAGGTAGGTGTTGACCGCGCTGCCGCCGCGTTCGACGCGGTACATGTTGCCGTTGAGGAAGTAGGTGTAGTCGGCGTTGAGAGGCGCGCGTTCCTGGCGGGTGCCTTCCTGGAGGAGGTCGCCGCTGCTGCCGGTTTCGCGGCGGATGAGGTCGTCGGCGCGGGCCTTGTTCTCGACGAACTGGACGTTCTTGAGGATGTTCCGGCTCTGCATGAGCTTGCCGCGGATGCGGGTGCGGAAGGCCTCGAAGTCGTTAGTGCTGACGATGCCGGTCTTGTTCACGATGTCGCCGAAGACGATGGTGGCGCGGTACTGGTCGTTGAGTTCCGGGACGGACGAAAGGTCGGCCGCGAGCTGCTGGGCGACCTGGTCGGAGAACTCGAAGAGGGACGCGGTGTTGACGCGGGCGTCGTTGCGCTCGGCGGGGGTGGTGCGGGTAACGTCGACGCGGCCGCCGGTGTCGCCGGGCGGGGGCTGGCAACCTGCCAGGGTGGCGAGCGTGAGGGCGAGGGCCGCGAGAGCCGTGGTGTTGATCGTGCCGTGCATGAGAACCGCCTCCTCTATGTGCCTCTGTGTGCCGCGGTGGGGTGCTGCCGGTGGGTGCGGCAGGGGGCCCCCGGCGCGCAAGTTTAGACGCTGCTAACCGGGCTGGGTTCCCGGGGTTCAGGGTGTGCGCATGGAGTATCGAACCGAAGCCGAACCGGGCAACAGTCGGAGCGGGTTCATCGCGCGGAACCACCGGGCCGAAGCCAGGTGCCACTTCAGCGGACGCTGACGGTCATCACGGCGCGGACGGCCTGCTCGAAGTCGGTCGTGGTGACCTGGGCGGGGCGGACCTGGCCCAGGATGCGGGTGATGGCCGGCTTGGCTTCGTCGGGGGCGAGGCCCATGTCCTCAAGGCCCATGACGATGCGTTGGAGGCGGACGAGGTGCTCGCGGGCCTTCATGTCCTCGGCGGAACCCGTGCTGCCCATGCTGTCCAAGTAGGCACGCCAGCCCAGGCCGCTGGTGAGCTTGACGTCCTCTGCATAGCGGTCCCAGGATGCGCCGAGTTCCTGCTTGACCTCATCGGCGGTGCTGACAACGACGGTGCTGCCGTCGTCGCCCGTGCGCTCGGCGAACATGAGGGCGTTGTACTCGCTCACGACTTCGCGGGCGGCGGCGGGGTCAAGCCTGCGGGAGGAGACCTGCCACGTGAGCCCCTCGGGGCCGACGCTGGCGGGCAGGTCGGTCTCAAAGTTGCGGCCGCTGAGGCCGTCCACGATGTCTCGCGTGGTGCGGGGGCGGATGTCCACGCCGATGTCGGCGAGCTGCTGGGCGAGGGCGGGGTCGATGCCTGCGGCGGTGAAGTCGGTGCGGGGCGCGTTGAGCGGCGGGATCGGCATATTCACCGCGTTGGCGATCTGCGTGGTGGAGGGGCCGCTGGCGATGAGGTCCAGGCCCAGGAGGAAGGTGCCGCTGCGGGGGTCGTTGAAGCGGTTGGAGTCGATGCCGGTGAGGGGCTCGCGGTAGACGACGCCGGCGAGCTCGGGGTCCTGCTGGCGGGAGCCGGTGGAGTAGGCAAAGACGCCGCCGGACCCGATGAAGGTGGGCGCGACGCTGAAGTTGACGGAGCCAC
>DATAKA010000128.1:0-1813 GCA_036261855.1 Phycisphaerales bacterium
CCGTACTTAGAAACGGTCACAATGAGTGTGTCTCTGAGAAGGAGGAAAGCAACCACCCCCGGAAGCAAGGATCCGCACCGTCAGTTGAGTTCGGACGCACGACGCGCGACATCGAACCCGACACGCACACGCACGCACCAGGCCGCGAACACACACGCACCCGCGGCTCGCAAAGGAGTATCGAGGGTCCGGAGTTTACAACGCATTCATCGTGCTGCAAAGGGAGAAGAGATATGAGAATCGTTCCGATGGGCGTCGTGGCACTGCTGAGTGCCGTCACCCCGCAGTTCCACGCGAGCGCCGACATCCTCGGCTCGGCCCAGCAGCTCGCCGTCCTCGGCGGCTCAACCGTCACCAACACAGGGCCCACCGTCATCACCGGCAGCTTGGGCGTCTGGCCGGGCACCGCCGTCACCGGCTTCCCGCCCGGCATCGTGCTGAGCGGCTCCATCCACCTCGGTGACGCCGTCGCGCAACAGGCACAGGCCGACGTGACCACGGCCTACAACGACCTTGCCTCCATGGCCCCGACGACGATCCTCACGGGCACCGATCTCGGCGGCCTCATCCTCACGCCGGGCGTCTATTTCTTCGCCTCCTCCGCGTTTCTGACGGGGACACTCACGCTTGATGCACAGGGCGACCCCAATGCGTTGTTTGTCTTCCAGATGGGGAGCACGCTCATTACCGCCCCGAACTCCGCGGTCGTCTCCATCAACAGCGCCGATGCGTGCGATGTCTACTGGCAGGTCGGCAGCTCCGCCACACTCGACACCAACACGGCCTTCCAGGGCAACATCCTCGCGCTGGCCAGCATCACCATGAACACCGGCGCCACCCTCCTCGAGGGCCGCGCCCTGGCCCGCACCGGCGCCGTCACCATGGACACCAACCGCATCATTGCCGGCTGCATCCCCACACCCGGCGCAGCCATGGTGTTCGGCACCGCATCACTCGCCGCCGTCGCAGTCCGCCGCAGAAAGCACTGACCCCGCTTCTGCGACTCTTAGCTCCTCACGAAGGGCTCGATTTCGTAGGGCATCCGTGTTCGTGGCCGGGTTGTGTACTCCAGCGATGGATCGCCACGAGGCGACACCCGGCCTCGAACCGAGCCCCGTGCCACGCTCTGGACCATGTGGCTCGCAAGGTTAATGGATCGAGCATGGAGAGCCCGCGTCAGCGGTCTGAACAGCAAACGCCTCCGGCCGCGACCGGAAGTGATCGCATAGAACTCTGTGCGCCCTTCCTCTCACGACCGGAGACATCGCGTGCATCACCGCCCCTCGTGGAACGCCTTCGGAATCGCGATCCTCGCCGCGCTCTGCACCCTCATCACGTTCACGGCGCACGCGGCATCGTCTGGCTCCCTCCGCCCCGCCACCCTTCGCTGCGAGTACCTCGTCGATCCCCTCGCCATCGCCGAACCGAATCCGCGCCTGATGTGGATCGTCGAGTCCGACGAGCGCGCCCAATCCCAATCCGCCTACCGCGTCCTCGTCGCCTCCACCCCCGAGCTCCTCGCGGCTGGCACCGGCGACCTCTGGGACTCGGGCAAGGTCACATCCAGCGCCACCGCCCACATCGCGTACGCGGGCGCACCTCTCCGCTCCACGCAGCGCTGCTTCTGGAAGGTCATGGCCTGGGACAAGAACGGAACCCCCGGCCCGTGGAGCGACGCCGCCCACTTTGCCATGGGCCTGCTCTCACCCGGCGACTGGACCGCCAAGTGGATCGAGGCCGGTCCCGATCACGCCGACCTCACCATCACCCGCGCCATCTACCACACCGTTGACACCCACCCCGGCGAGCGCAT
>DATAKA010000133.1:0-22728 GCA_036261855.1 Phycisphaerales bacterium
TTGCCGTTGAGGTTCGGGTCCTCGTGCTTCATCGGGTCGGTGGGGATACCGCGCCCGTCGTCCACGACCTGGCATGAGCCGTCGGCCTGGATCGTGACGTCCACGAACGTGGCGTGGCCGGCCATGGCCTCGTCGATGGAGTTGTCCACCACCTCGTACACCAGGTGGTGCAGCGCGTTGAGGCCCGTGCCGCCGATGTACATGCCCGGGCGTTTGCGGACAGCTTCCAGCCCTTCGAGCACCTGGATCTGCTCGGCGCCGTAATCGCCGTTGACAGCGCCGACAGCGCTCTGCCCGTTTGCGCCGATGATGTCGACGACCGGGGTGGTGGTTGTGGAAGGGGGTGTTTTGGTGGCCTTGTCTGCCATGCGTGTGCGATCACTGAGTATGGACGTTGGCGGTGCAACGGGCATCGGGCTCGGCCTCCGGCGTGCTCTGATCTAGCCGCCGAAACCGCCCCAGCCGAGCCCCCCGTTGGGGCGTTTTTTGCCCGGCTGGAATGATAGGAAAGACGCGGCGGCATTGCCTGGACTTCTTCCTGAAACAATCGGCGTTCTGGCGTGTATTTCTTGGGGGTTTCCCCCCCATTCAAGGCCTGTTTTTTCAGGCAGTTTTGACCATCGTGCCGTCCGCGTGCCATGGCCCACTCCACCACTCATCCGCAGCCCGCCGACACCGTGCCGCGGGGCACCGAAAACGACCTCGCCACCGGTGCGCTGTCTGCCATCGGAGTGCACCCCTCCGGCCCTGACTTTGATCGGGGTGTCCACCTGAGCAAGGCGCTGCGGCCGCGGGGCAAAGGCGCACGCCGTGAGATGCGGCACCAGAACTTCCGAGCGCTGGTCCCGGTCCTGCGGATCCCGACGTTCTTCATGGTCGGCATCGCCGTGACGGTCGCAACCGTCGTGGGCGGGCTGCTTGCGCGCCTGATCGGCGTGAACTTCTGGGCGGTGGTGAGCGCAGCGATCGCGGCGTCCGTCGGGGCGTGGCTGTGGTTCATGTCCACGCGCGCCCTGCCACGCGCGCCGAAGGGCGTGAAGTACTCCATCGCTGAAGAAGCGGACGAGCACTATCGGTTGCGCGTCTGCCTGTCGGAGCGTCAGGCCCACGCCGTGCTCGGCACGCCGCTGTCAACCGATCCCTTTGAGCCTCGGGTTTTCCCAGTCCCGCTCGCGATGCCGACGCCGGCGTGGCCGGTGTGGACGTCGTACCTCGTGCTCACCATCGGCCTGAGCATCGCGTGGATGTTCGTCCGCAAGCGGTTCATGGGTGCCATCGGCCCCTGGCCCATGATCGGCCCGTGGGACTTCTGGGCCATCATGTGCGTGTGCCTCGTGCCGTTCGCGTGGACGTGGCCGACGTACCTGCGCATCACGCCCGGGCGTCTTGAGGTCATGCGGTACGGGTTTCTGGGCATGGGCTCGCCTGAAGTCACAGCGTTTGACCTCCGCGGCGTGAGACTGTTGATCGATCTGGGCCCGGGCTCGGTGCAGATTGCGGAACCCGTCGCCACAGCCGACGCCTCGGAACTTCAGCGAACGATCGTCCTTTCCGACTGGGGCCCCCGCTGGACGGACATCGCCCGCGCGCTGCTGGAGGCGGCCCGGTACGAGGGTGAGCTTGGGGCCCCGCTGCCGAAGGATGCGCTGGTGGGGTGACCGCTTGGCCGCACGCTCGCGGGTGGGGCCCGTTCGTACCATGCGGCGTGACCCACCCGCACCGTGCCGCCGCCGCCGACATCGTCCGCGCCTTGCGCGATGCCGGGCACGTCGCGTACTTCGCCGGCGGGTGTGTGCGGGATGAACTGCTGGGGCGTGTCCCCAGCGACTACGACGTCGCGACCGACGCCACACCCGACCGCATCGCGAAGATGTTCCCGCGCAGCAGCCATGTCGGGGCCGCGTTCGGGGTCATGCTCGTGCACCCTCCGGGCGGGGTGTCCAAGGACGTCATCGAAGTCGCCACGTTCCGGACGGACGCGTCCTACACCGACAAACGCCGCCCTGACTCCGTCACCTTCTCAACCCCCGAGGCCGACGCCCAGCGCCGCGACTTCACCGTCAACGCCCTGTTCCTCGACCCCTTCGACCAGCCCCGCCCGGGCGACGGCCCCCTGCCTGGACGGTGGCAGGGCGGGCGGGTGATCGACTTTGTCGGCGGCCTGGCCGATCTTGCCCGCAAGACGCTCCGGGCAGTGGGGGACCCCAACCAGCGGCTCGCGGAAGACCACCTGCGGGCGCTGCGGGCGGTTCGGCTCGCGGCCAAGCTGGAGTTCGCGATCGACCCAGCGACCGCGGAAGCCATCCGGGCCCACGCGGCGGAACTCACGGGGGTTTCGCGGGAGCGGATCGGCGACGAGCTCCGCATGATGTTTGGGCACCCCTCTCGGGCAAAGGCCGCCGCGACGCTGCACGGGTTGGGGCTCTGCGGCCCGGTGCTTGGCACAAGCCGGTGGGGCGGTAGCGGGACAGCGACCCTGGCCGGGCTTGCAGATCCTGTGTCGTTTGGCGTCGCTATCGCAGCGTGGGGATTGGACTTAGGGGTGGATCACATGCAGCATTCAATTCGCAGTGAATTTATTGATGTCGCCCGCCAGGGCCTGTGCCTTTCCAACGAAGAGCGTGCCGAGGTGGCCCATGCTCTGGAAGGACTAGCGGTGATGCAGGCGGCCGATGGATGGCGGTCGTGGCCGGTCGCGAAGCAGAAACGGTTTGCCGCGACCGAGGCATGTTGTGCCGGGATGCCGCTTTTATCGGTCGTTGATCCTCAGGGTGCCGCGCTGGTCCAAGGCCGCATCGCCGAGTTGGCAGCGACGGAGTGCGGCATCGCGCCGCAGCCTTTGCTGACCGGGGACCACCTGGTCTCGCTGGGGCTGCGGCCGGGGCCCCGGTTTAAGCACGTGCTCGACGCGGTCTACGACGCGCAACTGGAGGGGCGGGTGAGGAATCTTGAGCAGGCGAGGGAACTGGTGGCAAAGATGGGCGTCTAGAACCTTTGCACCGGCCCATCACGGGCCGCCTGATTGGTTGGTCACCCGCACATTCAGAGTCGCACTTTTAGAGTAAGGAAACAGGCATGAAGAGGTACCGGCTCCGCGGTCCTGTGTTCGGATGGATGGTCGCCGCGATTACCGGCGGCGTTGCCGTGCTGGGCGGCATGACGCCCCGGGCGCTCGCGGCCCCCGCGCCGCAGGCGTCGAGCGATGAAGCGACCGACACGCTCCTGATGACCAACGGCCAGGAGCTGAAGGGCACGGTCCTCGCGGAGACACCGACGACCATCAAGTTCCGCCTGAGCATCGCGGGCATCACGACGGACGTCGAGTACCCCCGCTCGCAGATCAAGGAAGTCCGCAAGGGAAAGGTGGGCGGTGCGCCGGCGGTGCCGGAGTCGCCGAAGGCGGACGATGTGGCGGCGATCGCAACGGACACAAGCACCCCCGAGCCGGAGGCTTCCACGCCCGGCGACATCGTCCCGCTGGACGGACGCACGCGGTACTACTACGCGGAGCTTCGTGGCGAGTTTGGCGCCGATATCTCCGAAACTCCCATCCGCAATCTCATGCGCGACGCACGAAAGCAGAAGGCAGACGTCGTGATCTTCTTCTTGGACGCGAACTGGTCCATTGATGGCGGTCTTCAGAAGATCGACAAGTCGCTCGACACGCAGGGCGAGATCACTTCGATCTTCCGTGCGGAGAAAATCACGCCGATCTTCAGCACTGAAGTGCCTGCCGAGTGGGACACGCCCCCGAAGGTTGTGTTCTGGGTCAAGACGGCGATGGGAGGCGCGGCGTTTCTCCCCATGATCAGCGAGAACATCTATATGCACCCGGAGGGGCGCATCGGTGGACTTGGGAACCTCAGCCAGCTGTTCGAGGGCACCGGTGATCGCGTGGTACACGAGAAGCTCCGCGCCGCCTACCTCAATCATGCGAAGGGCTGGGCCAACATCGGGCGGTGGGACCTGCGCATCATCGACGCCATGACCCGCATTGAGTACGTGCTTTCGGCCCGGTCCGACGGCACGCTCTTCACGGACTACCCGCAGAATCCGTCGGACGAGCTCCTTACGGATAGCGGCGAAAAGGACCGCCAGGACACGATGGAAGAGTTTGTTCGCGGCACCGGCAACGATGTGCTGACGCTCGATGAACGCAAGGCCCGCCTTGTGGGCGTCTCCAAGGGGACGGTCGATTCGCGTGACAACCTCCTCTACACGCTCGGATTGAGCACGAACGCCGTCCCCGTCGGGGTCAAGGCCGATCGGATCACCAAGGCGTGGATGGACGGCCTCGAGCGTGCCAAGGACCGCATGGTCGCCATCATGGACGAGTACCGCAATGTTCGCGTTGAGCAGCCGGGCGAGTACCAGCAGCGCACGGCCGCTCGGGGTAAGCAGCGTCGGCTGCTTGCCGAACTGAAGGGCCTCTACAGCCGGTGGGGAGAAGGCCTGACCCGTGACTTCCTCCAGGGTTCCGGGCTGCCCGGTGGTGACTGGATCACACTCACCGACGAGAAGATCAAGATCGATCAAATGATGGACAAGCGATAATCACACACGCAGATACCCAAGCTGAACGAGACCACACATGAACAAACCTCTAATGTACATCGCGACCATTGCCGCACTCGCGTTGACCGTGTTCGCTCCCAGCGGATTCGCGGCGGACGACAGCAAGGCCGCGTCAGGTGACGGCCACTCCATCCCGAAGGCGGCCGTCATCACCATGGGCGACCGCGATCACAACATGGTGGGTATTCATCTGACGACGTACGCGTTGGAGCAGATGCTGCCCAAGCTGGAGGAAGAGTTGGGCACCGACGGCTCGGGCGTCGTTGTGCTTCGGTTCACCTCGGGCGGTGGGTATGGCGTCGAGGTCGATCGAATGGTCGAGACCATCGAGACCCAGTACAAGCCGAAGTTCCGTGTTGTTTCATGGATCGACTCGGCGATTTCCGCAGCCGCCATGACGTCGCACTGCGTCGAGGAGATTTACTTCACAACCCAGGGCAACTACGGATCGTGCACCGGGTATAGAGGTGCGATGGACGCGGTCAAGGGCGTCGAGCTCGAGATAGCGCTGCAGCGAATGGAGAAGATCTCCGCAAAGGGCGGGTACGACACCCGCATCATGCGGTCGATGCAGATCCTTGCACCTTTGTCGGCGACCCGGCGAGCGGACGGTTCCTTTGAGTACTACCAGGATACGAAGTCCGGTGAGATCGTGGTCAACCCAGAAGAGCGAGTGCTTTGCTTCAACGCCGAGTCGGCCAAGCAGGTCGGTTTTTCCAAGGGGACGGCGGACAGCCTCAGCGAACTCACCACCAAGCTCGGATTCAAGGAGCTGAACTGGGTGGGCAAGCAGGAGAAGGGCGTTTCGTGGCCCGTGTCCAAGGCTGAGAAGTGGAACATGGACTGGCGCAAGCGTGTTGCTGACGCAGAGACGGACTTCCGGACTCTGCTGGCAAAGATCGATATGCAGGTTGCAGCCGCGACAGCCGCAGCTCGCGCCGACAGGCCCAAGTTTGTCGGCCTCGCGCGTGAAACCCTCCGGAAGATGAAGCGGCACGTGGACAACAACCCGAACTTCTCGTACTTCGAATTCAACCGCACTCCGGAGGAATTCAATGAATGGTACAAGAAGACCGACAAGCAGTTGCGGGACCTGCTCAAGTAGACTGTTCCGTATCTACTCTGATTTGACCAGGCCCGGGCCAACGCCCGGGCCTGTTTGTTTGGTGGAAGTGCTGTACGTGTGTGCTCCGGAACTTCTACCATTGCTCTCGTCACGCTTGTCGCCTCGTCTGTCCGCTCTGGAGCCCCGCATGGTGAGCGCAGCCCCGCAGTCCACCTTTGTCCCCGCCACCCTCAACGCCGCGGAGTTTGCAGCGGTGGAACCGCTGCTCAAGGCCTTGCTCGCGCGGCCGGTGACTTCTGCGCGTGAACTCGAGCAGTGGCTCATCGACCGGGGTGAATTGGCCGCGGCGTGCAGCGAGGTGAAGGCCAACATGTACATCACGATGACCTGCGACACCGACGACCGGGCGGCGTCGCAGGCCTTCGAGAAGTACATCGTGGAGGTGGAGCCGAAACTCAAGCCCTACGCCTTCGAGTTGGACAAGCGGTTTGTGCAGCTTGCGGCGGAGTTCCCGCTGGACCCGGCACGGTTCACGGTGGTGGTGCGCGACGCCAAGGCCGAGGTAGAGCTCTTCCGCGAGCAGAACATCCCGCTGGAGACCGAGCTGGCGCAGCTGGGCCAGAAGTTTGAGCAGCTGGCCGGCTCGCTCACCGTGCAGTTTGACGGTCGCGAGCAGACGCTGCCACAGATGGCCCGCTACCAGGAACAGACCGACCGCACGGTGCGGGAAGCCGCGTGGCGCGCCACCGCCGAGCGCCGCGCCAAGGAAGTGGGGGGGTTCAACGACATCTACGACCAGATGATCGCGCTGCGGACGAAGGTTGCGACGAACGCGGGCTTCAAGGACTACGTCGCGTACGCCTACAAGGCCAAGCACCGCTTTGACTACACCGAGAAGCACTGCCGCGACTTCCACGACGGCGTGGAGAAGGCGATCGTGCCGCTCGTGCGTGCGCTGGACCGTGAGCGCGCACAGAAGCTCGGCGTGGAGCCCCTGCGTCCGTGGGACCTCTCGGTGGATGTGAAGGGGCGCGGGCCCCTCCGGCCGTTCAGCGGCGGGCGCGAACTCATGAGCAAGTCGGTCGCGGCGATGC
Source organism: Phycisphaerales bacterium (assembly GCA_036261855.1). GTDB lineage: Bacteria > Planctomycetota > Phycisphaerae > Phycisphaerales > UBA1924 > BJHL01. Next base: position 6,736 of record DATAKA010000133.1, read on the forward strand.
AGAGCCTGGACCCGCGCCTTGCGACAATGCTGGCCTCGATGGGCGACGGGGCGGAGTCTCGTGGTGCGCGCGATAGCGCGTGCCTGGACCTCGATAGCCGCAAGGGCAAGGCGCCGGGCGGTTACCAGTACATGCGGGACCGTTCCCGCAAGGCGTTCATCTTCATGAATGCGGCGGGGCTGCACAAGGATGTGGAGACGATGGTGCACGAGGCCGGGCACGCCTTCCACAGCATGCTGAGCCAGGATGAGCCGCTGCTGGAGTACCGCAGCAGCCCGATCGAGTTTGCCGAGGTGGCGAGCATGAGCATGGAACTGCTGAGCATGCGGCACCTGGCCGCGCCGGGGAGCTTCTATCACGGCAACCCGACGGACTTTGCACGGGCGACGCGGGAGCAGCTCAAGCGCAGCGTGCACATCCTGCCGTGGATCGCGACGATCGACGCGTTCCAGCACTGGGTGTACGCGAACCCGAACCACACGAGGGCGGAGCGCGAGCAGCACTGGCTCAGCCTGGACCAGCGGTTCGGCAACGCGGTGTCGTGGAGCGGCATCGAGCAGCACCGGGCCAATCTGTGGCAGCGGCAGTTGCACCTCTTCAGCCACCCGTTCTACTACATCGAGTACGGCATCGCGCAGCTCGGCGCGCTGCAGCTCTGGCTCATCAGCCTGGAGCAGGGTGAGAAGACGGCGGTGGACTATTACACGAGGGCGCTGTCCCTCGGCGGCAGCAGGCCACTGCCGGAACTGTTCCGGGCCGCGGGGCTGGAGTTTGACTTTGGGCCGGCGATCATCAGCAGGCTGGCGGAGCGGGTGCAGAAGGAGTTGGAGAAGGTGGCGGAGTAACGAGCATGCGGCTTGGTGGTGTAGATATTCCTGAATCACTGAGGCCCGAAGGGCTGTTGCTCCGCCTGCAATGGTGGAAGCGGGCTGTGATCGGAGTTGTCACACTGTACCTCGCGCTTGGTGTACTCGTGTGGTTCCTGATGCTGTGGGACAAAGAGTGGGCACGCGTCATCGGCGGCTCGGCTACCACCACGTGCACCATTGCTCTTTTCTACTGGCATCGCAATCAGAGCAGGCTTGACGCGCTGAAGATGCTGCGCCAGCACGGTTTCTGCTCGTGTGGGTACAAGGCGGTGCCAGCACCTGGCGGAGGAACGCTTTCATGCCCGGAGTGCGGGCGGGCTTGGTCCGCCAAGCTCGTTTGTACGCCGCGTGCGAACAATGCCCCATGACCAAACCCTGGCTTCCGAAGATGGAGCGAGCGTGAAGATTCACGGGGTCGAAATCCCCAAAGAACTTGAGGGTGAAGCAAAGGCTGTGCTTCAGCGGTCGATGCGGCGGATAGTGACTTGGTCGGTGGTCACTGCGCTCGTGATTGTCCTTGGAGCCGCGGCGGCGGGCTGGTTCTGGCGAAACGCGGCCGGTGTGCAGTTGCTGTGCATTCTCCTCATTGTGTTGGCCACGATCGTGCTGCTCCCGCGCCTAAGCCGGAAGGGGCTTGCAGAGGTGCGTGCACTCCTGCACAAGCACGGCTACTGCGCCTGTGGTTACAAAGGCATGGAGTCTCCAACTCCAGGGCAGTTCACTTGCACGGAATGCGGGCGGGCGTGGCAGGTGCCGTCGATGCCACCGACAACCGCGAACAATCCCCCATGACCAAGCCCTGGCTCATGCTTATCGCCGCCGGTCTCCTCGAAGTCCTCTGGGCCAGCGGCCTCAAGAGCACACAAGGTTTCACCAAGCTCTGGCCCAGCGTGTGGGTGCTGGCCGCGATGGCCGCTTCGTTCCTGCTCCTCGCGTGGGCGGTCAAGACGCTGCCCGCAGGCACGGCGTACGCGGTGTGGGTGGGCATCGGTGCGGTGGGCGTGGCGGTGGTGGGGATGACGCTGCTGAAGGAGCCGGTGAGTGTGCCCCGCATCGCGTGCATCGCGCTCATCGTGGGCGGTGTGGTGGGGCTGAAGCTGCTGACACCGACGCCTTGAAGACGGATCGCGGAGGATCGGAGAGAGAGCGGAGGGAGGATAACTCGAACATCGCCGTCCCGGCCCCATCTCCACTCCGCGTTTCTCTGCACTTCCTCCCAACCTCCGCGATCCGCCTTCTGTACCCTCACCCATGCAACCCGTGCCCCACATGACCAACGACGAGTTCCGCCGCCTCGGGCACCAGATGGTGGACTTCATCGCGGACTACTGGGATGCGCTCGAGCGTGAGCCGCAGAAGTTCAGTGTGCTTTCGAGGGTGCGGCCCGGGGAAGTGTTTGGCAGCGTGCCGCCTGTGCCGCCGGAAGCCGGGCGTCCATTGGTAGGCTGTGCGCGGGCTGAAGCCCGCGGCTCTGAGGACTTGTTCGCGGACATCGACCGCCTCATCATGCCCGGTATCACGCACTGGCAGCACCCGCACTTCTACGCGTACTTCCCCGCGAACGCCACGGGCCCATCGGTGCTTGCGGAACTGCTGAGCGCCGGGCTGGGCGTGCAGGGCATGCTGTGGGCCACGAGCCCCGCGTGCACGGAGCTCGAAACGCGCATGCTCGATTGGCTGGGCGGCATGATCGGCCTTCCGGCGGACTTCCTCTCCACCTCCGCCAACGGCGGCGGCGTGATCGAGGGCACGGCGAGCGATGCGGCGCTGGTGGCGATGGTCGCGGCGAGGGAAAGGGTGCGAAAGAGCGCGCGGGGGCAGGGTGGCCCCACCCCGGACCTCGTCGCGTACACCTCCACGCAGGCGCACTCCTCCATCATCAAGGCCGCGATGATCGCCGGGATCGCCACCGGCCCCGACGACCGCACGCATGTGCGGCTCATTGACGTGGACAGCGAGTTCCGCATGCGGGCCGATCTGCTCGAAGCCGCGATGCGTGAGGACACCGCCGCGGGCCGCACCCCGTTCTTCGTGTGTGCCACCGTCGGCACCACCGGCTGCACGGCTATTGACCCCATCCCAGAGATCGCCGCCGCCATCGCCCGTACCACTTCGTCTCTGCGTCTCTCCGTCTCTTCGTCTCTTCCCCCATGGCTCCACATCGACGCGGCCCACGCCGGCGCGGCGTGTGTCTGCCCGGAGTACCGGCACTGGCTTGCGGGCGTTGAGCACGCGGACAGCATCTGCTTCAACCCGCACAAGTGGCTGCTCACCAACTTTGACTGCAACTGCTTCTGGACGCGCGACCGCGCGACGCTCACCAGCGCGCTCTCCATCACGCCCGAGTACCTGCGGAACGCCGCGAGCGATGCCGGCGCAGTGGTGGACTACCGCGACTGGCAGGTGCCGCTGGGCCGGCGGTTCCGGTCGCTCAAGCTGTGGTTTGTCATCCGCCACTACGGGGTGGAGGGTCTTCGCGCGTACATACACCAGCACATGGCGATGGCGCAGGACTTTGAGCGGTGGGTGCGCAGCGACCCGCGCTTCGAGGTTGTTGCGCCCCGCACCATGAACCTCATCTGCTTCCGTCTGCGGGCCCTGCCCGGCCAGTCCGACGCCGCGCGTGACGCCATGAACCGGCGGCTGCTGGACGCCCTGAACGCGTCCGGCCGCCTGCACCTCTCGCACGCCGCGCTGCCCGGCGTGGGCCTCACGCTGCGCATGGCGATCGGCGCTGTCCGTACGCGGGAGGAGCACGTCAAGGCCGCGTGGGCGTGGATCCAAGAAGAGGCCGCCCGCGCTACGCTGGTGGCGTGAGCAGCCTCGTGCGGTCCATCTTCCTGGTCGCGGCAACCTGCGGCACCGTGTCCTTGATCGCGTGCGCCTCCCACGCACCGCGAGCATCCGCGGCGGTTCCGATCTCTACCGAGACGCGGACCGAGGTGTTCGAGGCCGCACGCACCGCGCTGCGGGAATGTGGCTACCGCCTCGACCGCGTTGATAGCGCCCTGGGCGTGCTCACGACGCAGCCCAGCCCCGCGGGCGGCGTTCCAGACACATCGACGCCGCTGCAGGACCTGCTGCACGAGCAGACCCGCACCGTGCGCGTGGAGTTTGACGACCGGAGCGGCGTTGCCCGCGTCGAGTGCTTTGTCTCCCGCACGCACACGCCGGAGGTGCGGCTTTCCACTCGGGCGATCGGACTCTCCGCGACGACGTACGACCCCATCCAGGCCGAGCGCGGCACCGCGTTCCGGTTCGAGTCACCGCTCACGCGGGACGACGCCGAGGCGCAGCGCATTGCACGGCGCATCGAGCGCGAACTCCAGCGCTAACTCCGGATACTGCCTGCGGCGAGGATCGCCCCGGGGATCAGCATGAGCACCGGCACAAAGACGCCCACCTGCGCCGGCAGGCCCGGCATGCTCGCGGTGGTGCCGATGAGCGTGCCCGCGAACGCGCCCAGGGCCACGGGCGCCGCCCTCAGGCTCTGCTTCAGCATGCTGGCCGGTTCCTTCCGCAGGAAGAACGGCAGGCAGATGATGACCGTCAGGATGATCGATGCCGCGGCGGAAATGCGGCCCCAGCGGTTGCGTTCCAACGCGTCGATGCGGCGCTGGACCGCGGGCGTCTGCTCCAGGGCGCGGAATCGTGTCACCAGCTTCGCGACCTGCGGTGTCGAGAGGTTGGAGGCCATGCCCTCGTAGCGCCGCAACTGCAGCGCGGTGGGGTCGATGTCGGTCTTGAACTCCGCGACCGGCTCGGGCAGCATGCGCGTGCCCGCGCCGGCGTCCTGCAGCGGGCGGCGCGTGTGGGCCAGGCCGTTGGCCAGCGTCCAGCGGCCGTTCTCCCAGTGCGCGGTGTCGGCGGAGATCCGGCGGGTCATCAGGCCCTCGGCGTCACGCTCGTACACGTACAGCCCCGTGATGGTCGCTGTGTCCAGGTCTGCGCGCCGGGAATAGACCAGCCGCCCCTGCGCATCGACCGAGACGTCATACGTGGACCCCAGCGACCGCTTGCCCGCGTCGGCCTTTTCCCGCGTCAGCAGCGGCGCAAGACGCGGCAGCACGATCTCCCTGTTCACGATGAGCAGGCCGACCATGACGATGGTGACGATCAGGATGGGCCGCGCGATCCGGCGCATCGAGACGCCGCCGGCGAGCATGGCCACCAGCTCCCGGTGCTTGAGCAGGTAAGCGCACGTGAAGCCCATCGCGCCCACCAGCACCGGCCCCAGCAGGAAGTTGAAGAGCAGGAACAGCCGGGGCCACCACAGGTCCACCACCAGCGACACCGCGAGCAGCCCCTTGCTCAGGAAGCTGACGGTGGACCCGCGCGCCTCCAGCACCTGCGTCGCCGCCTTGGTGAACTCATCGAAGTTCAGCGAGAAGTCGACCGCCACGATCACGAGGCACAGGAACACGAAGATCAGGAAGATGTTGGAGACGTACAGGCGGGTGATGTACCGGTCGAGTGTGCCCATCGGTTCGCCCGTTCAGCGGCCCCCCCGGCCCCCTCGTCGCGTCCGCGGGTGTTCCGCGCCCCCAGGCATGGTGCTGAAGAGCTTCCACAGCGCCAGGCACCCAGCGTAGGAGAGAACGATCGCCGCCAGCACGTCCGACGCGTAGTGCGCGCCCACCGCCAGCCGCGTCATCGCCGTCCCGCTCGCCAGCACCAGCAGCGGCACGCGCAGCGCCGGGAAGAACCACCCCATCATGATCGCTCCGCCAAACGCCACGCCCGCGTGGCTGCTCGCAAGGCCGTAGGCGCCCACGTCCTCCGTCCAGCCCCAGTGGTACCGGCCATCGCCGACGGGGCGCCCCCGCCGCGAGATTCCCTTGAGCACCTCCGCCAGAGCCCCGCCCAGCGCCGCCGCCAGCACGACCATTACGCCTCGGTGGCCCGCCCCGGCCCGCTCCTGCGCATCCCGCGCGACCGACCAGTCGTGCAGCCACAGGCACAGACCCACGATCGCCCAAGGCAGCACCGAGCCCGCCTGCCGCAACACCTGCCACCAGTCCTTGCTCCCGAGCTTCTTCTCCGGGTCAAAGCGCAGCACGCCCCAGAGCCACTGGTCCAGCGCGCACACCACCGCGAAGAGCAGGCCCGCCGCGCACCACCCCAGCAGCACCCGGCGTCGGTGCACACGCTTCTCGAAGGGCGAGAGGTACCTCACGGCGCCCCCTCCTTGAGGCCGCCGGGCGGGAAGCCCTGAAAGCCGTACGCCTTCAGCGCCGGCCGCGTGGGTTTGCCCTGCTTGTCCACCTTGTGGTCACCCGCGAGCAGCACCGGCTCGCCCACGCGCTCAAAGACGCGTTGCCACACCTCGCGGGAAAGCCCCACCACCAGCGCGGGCCGTCCTTTCAGCGCGGGGTCGTCGATGTCAAGCTCCGGCCAGAAGTCCCACGGCGTTGTTCTTCCGCCCGGCAGCAGGCTGCTCGCGCAGTACACATCGGGCTTGCCGGGCATGTAGTATGAGAGCAGGCTCGCCCGCCCGTAATGGCCGGTCAGGATGAAGACGTCCTGCCCCGTCTCGTCGCGCAGCTCGCGCACCATCCGGTCCGCGTCGGTGCCCATGTCCCGCGCGCCCGTCAGCCGCCCGATCGGGATGTACCGCCCGACGACGGGGATGTGCGTGAACAGGTCCAGCCGCAGGGCAAACACTCCCACGATGAGCCCGGTGATGATCGTCGCCGCCCAGAGCGCACTGTGCGCCGTCCACGGGCTGGGCATGAAGCCGCCGCGCCACGGCCGGGGCTTGGGGAGCGACAGCCATTCGCGAACGCGCCGCGTGTATTCGTCCCAGCCCATCACCACCTGCCGACCCGCGATCGGGATGAGCGTGACCGACCCCGCGATGGGCCAGTTCCCTTCTGGTTCTGCCGTCAAGCTCACGAGCAGGTAGAAGATGTACATGGGCAGTGCAACGGCCAGGAGAAAGACCGTGGAACGCCACGCGCCGGGATCCTGCACGCGCGTCTTGCGAGCATCGATCACGCCCAGGATCGCCAGCACCAGCACCGGCCCCACCAGGCCCAGTTGCGTGCCGATGAGCGTGAGCGTCCATAGCGGGTTGTAGTGCCAGCCGCTCCCCTTGCCCTGCGTCACCGGCATGTCGCCGCCGGCGACCCCCAAGTGACCCAGAAGGTGCCGCACCGTGGGCCACCCGTGCTCCTGATTCCAGAAGAGCACCGGCAGGAACGCCAGCAGCATGAGCGCCAAACCCAGCACCAGCCACAGCGCCACGCGCCCTTGCCACGCCACCTTCCCCCGGTGCACCCACGCCCACACCACGAGGCCCGGCAGGATCAGCAGCATCGTGTACTTGTACAGCACGCCCACGCCCACCGCCAGCCCCAGCACCGCCAGCCACCGGGCCTGGCCCATCATGAGCGCCCGCCACGCCGCCCACGCCGCCACCGCCCAGCACGCGACGTACGGCCCATCGATCGTCATTACCACCGCCATCGCCAGGTACGCCGGCGCAAGCACCGCGCACCACATCGTCCGAGAGACCACCCGCCGGTCCGCAAACGCGTCCCACGCGAGGCCGCAAATCGCGATCAGTGCCACGGCCGAACTCAGCACCGCCGGCAGCCGCACCGCCCACTCGCTATCGCCAAACACACGCGTGCTCGCGAAGATCGTCCACGCCACCCCGGGCCCCTTGGTGTAGTAGGACCACTCCAGGTGCCGCGACCAAACCCAATACTGCGCTTCGTCTTCGATTAGCGTGTACGGGCAGAAGAACGCTAGATAGACCACCCGCAGCACCGCGAGCAGCAGCGCGACGGCAACCACGGGCCGCATCGCTCCCCACCACGCGGGTCCGTCTATGTGCTCGCGGGCTGGGTGCTGCATCAGGTGGGCAATCGTTGGCCCGGTGCATGCCGGCTGCCCGATGGTGCTGAAGCAAAGCAGCCGGGTCCCCCGCGCACCCGCACGGGCCCCGTGCCCCACCTCCCGCCGTACGCTCCCCCTCCCATGGCCACCCCACCGCCCGTCGGACAGCAGGCCCGCACCTCCGCCAAGGAGACGCTGACCTCCATCTTCATCGCGTTCGTCATGGCCTTCGTCTTCCGCGGCTTTGTCGTCGAGGCGTTCGTCATCCCCACGGGCTCCATGGCCCCCACGCTCATGGGCGCGCACGTCCGCACGAACAACCCCGAGACCGGGTACAGCTGGCCCGTCAACTACTCCACGCGCGAAGCCAACTACAGCGCTGCGTCCGGCATGCCCTTTTCGGTTCAGCGGGACCTCTACCTCGAGGACCCCATCACCCGTGAAAAGCACCACATCCTCCGGACGCCCCTGCGCTGGGGCGACCGCATTTTCGTCATGAAGTACCTGGTGGGCGTCAACAACCCCAGCCGCTGGGACTGCATCGTCTTCAAGAACCCCAACGACCCACCCCAGTCCTACATCAAGCGCCTCATCGGCCTGCCGGGTGAGCAGGTGGCGCTGGTCGATGGCGACGTCTTCACGCGCACCCCCAAGCCCGACGACCCCCGCGTCACAAGCCCCTGGGCATTCAACGACTGGAAGGCCGCCCGCAAGCCCGACATGGCCCAGCGCGCCATGTGGCAACTGGTGTTCGACAGCCAGTACTCCCCGCTCGACCCCATGCGCAACGGCCGCCGCGTCTTCACCACGCCATGGGCCGGCGCGAACGAGGCGGGTGCGCCCGACGGCTGGACGCTGAACGGCAACGGCGTCTACGACTACAAAGGCTCGGCCCCCACGCAGCTCCTCTGGAAGTCCGGCGAGCGTGCCATCGACGACTGGTACGCCTACGACGTCGAGAACTACCGCGGCCCCGAAGATGGAACCTTCCCCGTCAGCGACGTCCGCCTTTCAATGGGCGTCCAGCCCGCGGCACCGGGCCTCAAGGTCGCGGCCGTCCTCTCCGCCCGGGGCCACAACTACCGCATGGAAGTGGACGGCACGCAGGTCACCGTCCGCCTGCGTCCCCACCAGGTGGACGAGGCAGCATCCGCCGAGCCGTGGACCACCCTCGCGACAGGCACCCTCGCCGCGCCCCTCGCGCCCGGCGTGGTCACCAACGTCGAGTTCTGGCATGTCGACCAGTCCGTGCACGTCTGGATCAACGACGTCCTGGTGGCGCAGGGCGAGTACGACTGGACGATCGCACAGCGTCTCCAGAACTCGGTCAACCTCGCGCTGGAAGACATCGAAGACAACGCGAAGGCGCTGGCCAACCCGCGCCAGTACGTGCGTCCGCAAGTCCGCTGGGAGTTCTCCGGCGGCGCCTTCACGCTCCGCCGCGTCGCCCTCTGGCGGGACATCTTCTACCAGCCCGACATGTACGGCTTGTTGACACCGACGCAGGAGCACCCGGACTTCGGCAAACCCAACCTCGCCACGCACCCGATGAGCCCGCTCACGCTCTCCGCCCACCAGTTCTTCGTCTGCGGCGACAACAGCCCCGCCAGCCTCGACGCCCGCAAGTGGGGCCCGCCCCACCCGTGGGTCGCGAAGATCGATGACACCATGGGCGTCGTCCACAGCGACCTCGTCCTGGGCCGCGCCTTCTTCGTCTACTTCCCCGCCCCCTACCGCGCCTACGGCCTGCCCGTGCCCGACGTCGGCCGCATGCGCTGGATCTGGTGAATCCCCATGCGCTGCGTCATCCAACGCGTGTCCGCCGCCAGCGTGGTCGTGGACGGCATCGAACGCGGCCGCATCGGCACCGGCCTGTGCGTGCTCGCAGGGCTCTCCGAGACCGATACCGACCGCGACCTTGCCTGGTCCGCCGAGAAGATCGCCAACCTCCGCATCTTTGAGGACGTTGAAGGCAAGATGAACCTCAGCGTGCGCGACCTCTGCGCCGGTGGCACGGGCGTCCCGCCCGTGAAAGGTGTCACCGGCGTCCCGCCGGTGCTCAGTTCCCAGGCACCACCCACTCCCGGCATCCTCCTCATCCCCAACTTCACCCTCGCGGGCGACGCCCGCAAGGGCCGCCGCCCGTCCTTCGACCTCGCCATGAAGCCCGACCGCGCGGGGCCGATGTTCGACAAGTTCATCAGCCTCCTCCGCCAATCCGCCTCCCCCGTCCCGATCGAAGCTGGTGTTTTCCGTGCGGAGATGAGGGTCTCGCTGACCAATGAGGGGCCGGTCACCATCATCCTGGACTCCGCCGACGCACCGCCCTGACCTTCACCTACCCTGCCCGCCTATGGCCATCCTCGTCAACAAGGACACCCGCGTCATCTGCCAGGGCATCACCGGCTCCTTCGGGGCCGTCCACACCAAGGGCTGCTTCCACTACGGCACCAAGGTGGTGGGGGGCGTCACGCCCGGCAAGGGCGGCACCAAGGACGAGAACGGCCTGCCCATCTTCGACTCCGTCGAGCAGGCCGTGAAGGCCACCGGCGCGAACGCCACCATGATCTTCGTCCCCCCGCCCTTCGCGGGCGACGCGGTCCTCGAGGCCGCCGGCGCGGGCCTCAACCTCATCTGCGCCATCACCGAGGGCGTGCCCGTGCAGGACATGATCAAGGTCCGCGCCCAGCTCGACGAAATGAACGCCGCGGCCGATCGCGACCCCGCCGCCAAGGCCAACTTCGCCCCCGGCGCGCTCCAGCGCTTCACCCTCATCGGCCCCAACTGCCCCGGCGTCATCACCCCCGGCCCCAAGACCGGCGCAGGCACCAGCGGCAGCGACCCCTACACCAACGCAGGCTGCAAGATCGGCATCATGCCCGGCTACATCCACACCCACATCAGCCAGGCCAAACTCGGCAAGTCCGTCGGCATTGTCAGCCGCTCCGGCACCCTCACCTACGAAGCCGTCTGGCAGACCAGCCAGCGCGGCCTTGCGCAGTCCACCTGCATCGGCATCGGCGGCGACCCCGTCCGAGGCGTCAACCACATCGAGTCCATCCGCATGTTCGACGCCGACCCCGACACCCACGCCATCCTCATGATCGGCGAGATCGGCGGCGCCGACGAGATCAACGCCGCCCAGTACATCAAGCAGCACATCAAGAAGCCCGTCGCCGCGTTCATCGCCGGCAAGACCGCCCCCCCCGGCCGCCGCATGGGCCACGCCGGCGCGATCATCGGCGGCGCCGACGACACCGCCGACTCCAAGATCAAGGCCCTCCAGGCCGCGGGCGTCGAAGTGGCCCTCAGCCCCGCCGACATGGGCGCGGCGGTCATGCGGGCGATGAAGATCGGTTGAGTGGGCAACCGGGCCTTTCGCCGGTCGTGTAACCGCGCCCCTGCAAGATACTCTGAGGGACCGCGTGACACCCAGCCCACCCCAAATCCCGGCACCTTCCAACCCCCTCCTCGGCCATCTCGCCCTGGAGAACTTCCTCGGCATGCCCTGGCAGCGGCGTGTCCAGCACATCGTCGACACCATGCGCGAGGTCAGCACCAAGACAGACCCGCAGGAAATGGTCCGCGCCTACGCCGCGAGGATGCGCGGCACCATCGCACCCGGGCACATCCTGGGCCTCTCCCGGCGCGGCCTGTCCAGCCCCACGGTACGTATTACCCGCTCCTCGCGCTGGGCGCGCCAGCCCGACCCGTGGCGCTCCACCCACGAACTCCCGACCGTGGAGGGCGGCATCCTGGCGGAGTGGATGTACTCGGGCCAGCCCGTGATCGACCACGACTTCCAGGCCCCCACGGGCGACCCCGCGTACGAGTACCTTGAGGACGCGCGCAGCCTCGTGGTGATCCCGCACTTTGAGGACGGCGAGGCAGTGAACGTCGTCGTCCACACGTCGCCCAAGCCCGGAGCGTTCGACGAAGAGCGCTTCCCCGACTTTGTCCTCCAGAGCATCCTCTTCGGCCGCTCCACCAAGAACCTTGTGCTCGCGCGCGAACTGAAGGAGGCCTTTGACGCCCTCGACACCGAGATGCGCAGCGTGCAGGACATGCAGATGTCCCTGCTGCCCAGCATCCCGCCCTCGCTCGAATCGGTCGACATGGCCGTCCACTACCAGACCAGCACCCGCGCGGGCGGCGACTACTACGACTTCTTCGACCTGGGCGACAACCTCTGCGGCACGCTCATCGCCGACGTCTCCGGGCACGGCACCCCCGCCGCGGTGCTCATGGCCATCGTCCACGCGATCGCCCACCTCACCCCGGGCAAGCCCACGCCGCCGGACCAGGTCCTGACGTTCATCAACAAGGCCCTCACCAGCCGCTACACCGCGCAGCGCGGCGCGTTCGTCACCGCCATCTACGCCACCTACGACCAGCGCACGCGCACGCTCACCTACGCCAACGCGGGCCACCCCGAGCCGCTCATTCGCGATACCGACGGCACCGTCCGCGAACTCGCCCACCCCGAGGGCGGTCTGCCCCTGGGCATCCTCGAAGATGTGAAGTACGAGAGCACCAGCGTGCAGCTCTCGCCCGGGCAGGCGATTGCCGTCTACACCGACGGCATCACCGAAGCCTTCAACGCGCAGAAGGACATGTACGGCGTGGAACGCCTCAAGGCCGCCATCAGCGCGGCCCCCGCCGACGCCGGCGCGATCGTCGCGAACATCGTCGAAGACCTCGGCAAGTTCGCCGGGCTCGACAGCAGGAGCGACGATCGCACGCTGGTGGTGGGGGTAGTGGAGTAGTGATTAAGAGAGTGTGGAACGCGTGCGAAGCAAGAGGCGCAATGCAAAAACGCCCATAAGCACAGAGGCCGATGGAGAGGGAATCGTGGCATACCAGCCTTGCGTTCGTCCCTGCGGGTCCGTTCCGAATCCGCAAAACCTGGTCCCCGAGTAGTCAGTGTCCATGACCACCAATGTGCTCCATCCGGGAAACGAAACCCCGAACCCGCCGAGGAACTGCTCAAGCGGGACTATTCCGCCAGATTGCGTCCACACTTGGTTCCAAGCCACGACAATCGAACCGTTGCCGGCGATCTTTGCGAAGGGCGAATAGTTGAACGTGAGGGTCTGCAACTGAAACCCGCTGCCAAACACCTGGAGCGTGGTTGTGTTGCCGCCGCACAGTACGAAAGAGAGATCTGATGAAGCGTCTCTGACTGGAGCCGCCTGAGTGGTCGTGCCTTGGGCGAGAATTGCGTGGGTGTTGTTCGCCGCGTCCCATACAAACGAACCAAATGACTGGAAAGGACCGTTGCAGTGCCCTGCTGAGCACAACGTGACCCCAAGTTCATAAACTCCGACACCACGCTGCCCATCAACTGTTGAGAAAGCCGCAGACCTTGTGGCAATGGCGGAATAGATCGAAGTCAAGCTGCCTGATGTTGTCGTTGGTGGGTTGGCGGGTGTTGCGAAGAAGCCCAATCCACCCGCGTTTGACCAACGTGCCGCGACTCCGTTGAAGGAACCCAACAGGGTCAAGCCGTCTCCCGAGATGCCTGAGATTTGATCCAACTGCGTGATACTGGAAGGGCCACTGCCTTCGTCCCACCGCAGCGGGGCATCGGACAGATACTCATTGACCACAACCGTGGTCCCGTCGTCCGACAGGGCGACAGGACGGACCTCGTTTGCGAACCCCATGTCGACCAGACCGCTCGCCATCGACCATCTGTGTGCATATCCGTACCCGTACAGGCCCGCCGTGCCCGGGACGACGCACGCAACGGCGTTGCCATTGTCCGACATCCGCCATGCGTACGAGGCTGATGCGCCGCTGGGAATACCGACCGGCGCAAAGAATGCCTGGCCCCATGCGGGTGCCCCCGCATTCAGGCTGCACACAATGATTAGAACGGAACCCGGAAGTCGCATGGGCTTGCTCCTATAAGAACATGCACCACGTGGCTCAATAGTCAACCAATCTGCAGGTAATTTCTACACCGAGTGCGCCGGCTTCACCGTCTCCTCGCTCACGCGCTCTTTCTTGATCTTCCCGCCCTCATCCTCGCACGTCAGCAGGTGCTGGTCGTCGTTGATCCGCGTCAGGAGGTGCACCGGCCGTCCCCAGATGTGCCGCAGTGCCCGCAGCACCTCCGTCGCCTTCGCTGCCTCCACCTCCACGCCCGTGAACTTGTGCGCCAGCACCAATTCGCCCCGGTTCATGTAGTTCGCGTCCACCACGTAGATGAACGGCTGCCCCGCGTTCGTCAGGTGGTGCAGCAGCGTCTGCTTCACGCGGCTGAAGTCGCGCGACACCACCTTGATCTCGCCCGTCTGCGGGTCGCGCTTGTGCTGGTACATCCGGTGCTTCTCGACGAAGTCCTCCGTCAGGAACTCGTCGATGAACGACACGTCGTTATAGATGCGCCGCACCTCAAACAGCTTCTCGCGCCCGCGCCCGCTCTGGTCGTCGTGCCCCTTCTTTGCGCCGATCCCTTCCAGGCTCTCCCACGCCGAGCCGTGCTGGCCCGCGTTCCACCGCCGCTCGATGTCCTTCAGCAGCTCCACGCCGATCTTGTACGGGTTGAACCCGCCCGGCGCCATGTGCACCACGCCGCTGTGCTGGTCGGCGTAATGCACAATCTCGCAGTCCTCCAGGAAGTGCTGCGTCATCAGCTTGGAGTGCCAGTACGTCGCCCACCCCTCGTTCATGATCTTCGTCATCCCCTGCGGCGCGTAGTAGTACGCCTCGTCGCGGATGATCGCGAGCACGTCCTGCTGCCAGTCCGCCAGCCGCCCATGCCGCATCAGGAACAGCAGCACGTCCCGCTCCGGCTGCGCCGGGTACTTCGCCCGCTGCGCCCGCGCCCGCTCCTCGTGCTCGCGCTGCTGCCGGTCCATCTCCTCCCGCGGGTTGATGAACGGGTCCATGTAGTCCTTCGCCGCGAACTTCTCCGCGTGAAAACCGCCGGCTTCTCCGCCGCGGTCGTCGCCATCCATCTGCCGCGTGTCACTCACCGCCGCGGCCGCCTTGTACACGCTGTGCGGATCGATCAGGTTCTCGATCATCAGGCACGCGTCGGTGAACCGCTCCACCACCTCCTGCCCCTGCCGCTCCATGTGCCGCCGCACACGCGTCGCGTGGTTGGCCATCTCGTCCATCATCTTGCGGTTGGTCTTGGCGAACCAGAAGTTGTTCTTGAAGAAGTCCGCGTGCCCGTACACGTGCGCCATCACCAGCTTCTGGTCGGTGACGTTGTTGGACTCCTGCAGGTACGCGTAGCACGGGTCGTTGTTGATCACCATCTCGTAGATGCGCCCCAGCCCATACGCGTCGCGCTTGCTGAGCCGCTCGTACTCCATCCCCCAGCGCCAGTGCGGGTACCGCACCGGGAACCCCCCGTACGCCGCGATCTGGTTCATCACCTCAAACGGCAGCACCTCGTACACCACCTCAAAGAAGTCCAGGCCATACTCGATGGCCTTCGCCTTGATCTTCTGCATGTGCGCAAGCAGTTCAGGCGACAACTCCGTGTGCGGCATCGCACGAACGGCGGACACATGCGCGGCGTGGCTCATGGCAGTCTCCAGGGAGCCCCGAGCGCAAGCTCGGGAGTACACCCCGTGTTATCGGCTGATTCCCACAGTCAATACGGCGGAAGTGCCCGCGAGGATCGCCGAAAACCGTCTCCAACAGCCCACAGCAATCGCCGGATGAGCACCCCGAACCAGCTAGTTCGACGCGATCGCCCCAATTCCCCACCCGAGCCACAGCAACACAGGCACACCAATGAACACAAGGACCCACTTCTGCCGTGACTCCGGCGACCGGGTCCGAAGCCACCTGCGACCGCGCTGCCGGAGCAGGAATATGCACGCCGGCACGCACAGGGCCGCGGCGATCGGTGGGTACGCCAGAATCATGAACCGCTGCACAGCGCCAGAAGGACCGTTCCCCTCGACGATGAGCATCACGGTGAACACGACACCCAACAGCAAGAAGAACCCGCCGACCGCGGCGAGGGTCAGCACACACGCAGTCCAGGACCGCGGCAGGGGGTGCTCAAGCGACACCCACAACTTGAGACCCTCATTGCATTCCGGGCAGTGGTCTCCGACGAGCCCCCGCAGGCTGTACCCACAGTTCGGACACGCCACATCCCGCCCCGCCAGGAACGCCCGCAACTCCCCACCCGCGTGTTCACCCGAGTCGCTCATGTCTCTCTTCCTGCCTCCGTCACTCCGTCACTCACCCACTCCGTCACTTCCCCCCAGCATACCCGAATTCCCTACCATTCCCCATGCTCTGGCAGCCG
>DATAKA010000135.1:0-6865 GCA_036261855.1 Phycisphaerales bacterium
CCGCAAGCTTGCCGTTGCTGCCGGCGATCATGAGCAACGCGATGATGCCGAGGATGACGCCGATGATCGAGAGGCCCGGCACGAGGCAGATGAGGCTGCACACGAGCGAGACGATGGCCATGATGCTGGTCTTCTGCTCGCCCAGGGGCTCGCCGGGGAAGGGGCTGTACGCGGAGGGTGCTTGGGTCATGGCAGGAGAATAGGGGGTCGGTGGCTGATTGGGGCGGTCGTACGAGACGACCAGCCCGCCCGTTCTTACGCCCCCGGCATCGAGCGTTTCAGTGATCGCACGCACGCAATCACGCCCTGGGCCGCCGCGTCCACTTCATCCCGCGTCGAGAACCGCGACAAACTGAACCGCAGGCTGCCGTGGGCTTCGATCTCGGGCACACCCATGGCGAGCAGCACCGGCGAAGGCTCCAGCGAGCCGCTGCTGCACGCCGCACCGGCCGAAGCGCAGACCCCGCGCTCCGAGAGCAGCAAGAGCAGTGCCTCGGCCTCCAGGCGGGGGAACGCGATGTTGGTGGTGTTCCACAGGCGCGAAGCGCGGTCGGTTGGTCCATTGACCGATGCGTCCGGCAGCGCCGCAAGGACCGTGCGCTCAAAGAGATCTCGCAGCGCGCGGACCGCGTCACGCGGCGCAGCGTCCGCAAGCCAGTCGATCGCCTCCCGCGCTGCGCCTCCCGCGCCCAAGATGCCCGGCACGTTCTCCGTCCCGCCGCGCCGGCCCAGTTCCTGTGAACCATGAAGCACCGGACGCATCCGCAGGCCCGGCCGTGTCCACAGCACGCCGACACCCTTCACGCCATGGAACTTGTGCGGCGAAAAGATGAGAGCATCACACACGATGTCCGCGCCATCGGAGCCGCGGGCTTCAGCCCGTGTACGGACATCTGGCGTGCTTGTGAGTCGTGCGTCCTCACCGGTCCGTGCCGCGGCTGAAGTCGTGGGCTCCGAAGGGCTCGCGCCCGCGCCCACGCGCGCCGGCATCTTCCCCACCCACTGCACCGCATCCACCACGAGCGGGACACCAACCGCCCGGCACGCATCGCTCACCGCCTGCACCGGCTGAATCGCCCCAGTCTCGTTGTTCGCCCACTGCACGCACACAAGCACAGCATCAGGCGTGATCTGCTCCGCCAGCCTCGCCGTATCGATCACGCCACGTCGCCCAGGTTCCGTGCACAGTTCCAAGCACCGCACTCGGACGTGCCCGGACTTCTCGAGCGACTCCACCAGGTCCCTTACCGCGGCGTGCTCAACCTTGGACGTGATGATGAGCGGCGGCTCCGCACCTGCGCGAGGACGGAACGCCCCCAGAATGCCCCGGATCGCAAGGTCCAGCGCCTCGGTCCCGCCACTCGTGAACGTCAGCTCCCGGGCCTTCACCCCCACCAACCTCGCTAACTCCTGCCGCGCCAACTCCACCTGCTGCCGCGCCGCCTGCCCCGCCCGGTGCACGCTGCTGGGGTTGTGCCAGAACTCGGTGAGGGCACGCTCGACGGCCGAAACCACCCCGGGCGTGGGCTGCGTCGTGGCGTTGTTGTCGAGGTAGATAGACAGAGCGGGATTCTAAGTCCGGAATCAAGTTGCAGTTCCGGCGGTGTGTCACACCACCGCACCCAACCGCGGCCTACTCGCTGCTCCGCCCCACCAGCAGCCGCTCCAGCATGTTCTGCACGTGGTTGCCCTTGGCATCCTCGCCCTGGTGCGGCACGCCCATCGCGCCCAGCACGCCATAGCCCAATCCCACGTGGATCAGCGCCCACGCGACCAGCTCCGCCGAAAAGACCCTCGTCAGCTTGCGGTCGTCCTGCCCACGCTTCACTTCCCGAGCCAGGAACGCGTGCAGGTTCGAGATGTGGTCGCTCACCGCCTGGCGGATATCGGGGTCGTTGACCTCCGTGATCGCCTGCAGGAACACGCGGTACGGCGCACGCCCATCGTCCCGCACCATCGGGTTGTCGCCGATCAGCCGCTTCATGCGCTGCGCGGGGTCGGTCGCGCTGCTCAGCACCTGCTCCCAGTGCCGCAGCGTGTCGCGGGCCGTCCGCTCAATCAGCGCGATGAACAGGTCCCGCTTGCTGGAAAAGTGCCGGTAAATGATCGGCTCCGTCACGCCAGCCGCCTTCGCCAGCTCCGCCGTCGTCGCACGGGCGTACCCCTGCCGGGCGAAGAGGTCCATCGCGCAGTCGAGGAGCTGCTCGCGGCGTTTTTCAGCGGGGAGGCGGCGCATGAGGGTGAATGATAGTGCGGGCGAACTTCCGAAGAAAGCCCATTCCGCCCGCCGAGCCGAGCCAACGCAAACGCTCAATCCACCGGCACCGGGTCATACCCGCCCTTGCTCAGCGGGTGGCACCGCCCCACGCGCCGCGCCGCCAACCACGCCCCGCGAAACCCCCCGTGCATCCGCAGCGCCTCAATCGCATACCACGAGCACGTCGGGCTGAAACGGCACTGCCGCCCGATGAACGGCGACAGCGTGAACTGGTACACCTTCACCAACGCAATCAAGGGCCACGCGGCCACCCGCGCAACCGTCGAAGGCGTCCGCGATGACCGCACCGGTGTGCTCACGCCGACCCCTTCCGCCGCTTCCTCCACGCGCGATCGCTCTGCGCCACCAGGTCCCGCAGCATCGCCCGCGCCTGCTCCAGCGTCAGCGTCTCCGCCGCGTCCGCGCTCGCCGCGACGATGATGTCATACCACCGCGTCGTCGCGCCCTCTTCCCCCTGCATTCCCCCTGTGCTCTCTTTATTCTCTGTGCTCTCTGTGTTGTCCGTGGTGAAGTTTCCTTGCTCCAGCCGGAACGCCTCCCGGATCAGCCGCTTCACGCGGTTCCTGTCCACCCCCGTCCCGCCGCGCTTCGCCACCGCAAGCCCCAGCCGGTGGAACGTCTTCCCATTCGGCACCGTGAACACCGCCAGCCCCCCACGCCCCCCGCGCCCGCCGCCGCCCCCCACCGCCTTTTTCATGCGCGCGTCGTACACCGCCTGAAACTCCAGGTCATGCCGCAGCAGCCGCGTCCGGGGCAATGTCAATCGCGTGGAAGTCAAGGCATTCACCACAAAGGCACGAAGGACACAAAGCAGAACGCACAAAGTGGAATACGACACGGAGAGTCAGCAAACACCGAACGTTTGTATCGAGTTGGAATGAGGCTCGCGCACACGCCCAACCCACCCCCGCCCCGCCCTCCGGGAAGAAGCCCCCTCACTTGCCCCTGGGCGGCCGCGGCGTGCCGGGCCGGTCACGTCGATCGTCATCCCCGGGCTCACGCTCCGGCATGTACGCCAGCGGCCGCACGCCCTTCTCCCGCGCCTCATCCACCGAGATGAACCAGTAGTTGGGATCAATCTCACTCTCGTCAAAGTGCTCGAGATTCTCCCGGAACCGGTCGCTGCCGATCCGCACCGCCTCCTCAAAGCTGCGGAACGACGCCTCCTCGTACGTCTCGTTCTCCCCCAGCAGCGTGAACAGCTTCCCCAGCCGGCTTTCGCGCTCGTCGAACGCCTCCTTGCTCACACGCCCCAGCAGCGTCGTCTCCAGCCCGATCTCATCATCCGCGTCCTTCGTCGGCCGGAACGTGAGGAACGCGTGCCCGGGCACCGTCACGATGTGCGTCTGGATGCCGATCTTCCGCAACACACTCGCGAACATCACCGTCCCGTCGATGCAGTTGGCCTGCTTGTGCTTCAGGCACTCGTCCAGAAACCGCACGTGCTGGCTGACAATGTTCTCCTTCTGCGCCGACACCGTCGAGATATCGCTGTACCGGATGCCGCGGTTCTGGAAGACCCTCCACACCGCGTACACCTGCTTGAACACCTCCTCGGCGTCCTGCGACTGGTACCCCGTGAAGTTCTCCACCACGCCCGTCGCGATCGCGTCCCGCAGGATGCCGTCCACCCACGGGTGGTCCTCGTTCACATACGCCGTGTAGAGCCACGTCGTATCCGTGTACTCGCTGTCCTCCGGCCCCGTGTTGAACGCCAGCAGGCAGTCGTTGATCGACCGCAGCGTGCACGTCTTCGTGATCTCCTTCCACGGCGCATCCGCCACCTTCACGCGGAACGTCACGTCCACCGGCACCTGCTGACGCATCCGCAGCATCTTCTCATACTTCCACTTGATCTTCGGCGAGACCGAGTACGTCTCCCCCTCCGTCGCCAGCACGCCCTCAAAGGGGCTGTCGGTCATGATCGAAGGGCAGCTCACCACCACCCGCACCGGTGTGTTGTCCGCCGGCGCCACAACCCCCACGCCCAGCACGCCAAAGGGATCGCCCAAACTGTGCGCATCCGCCCCCGCCTCCGCCCCACCATCATTCTGCTCGCGCTCCTCCATCCCCGCCTGCGCAATCACCAGCGCAGGAAAGATGTTGTTGTGCGGCACCACCACGGCCACGATCGGCTTCTGACCGTCCGGGTCGGGCTCGTCCCGCCGGACCTTGTCCGAGGGGATCAGCAACTCGTCCAGCAACTTCGTGGACTTGGTCGGGGGGTCGGCCGGCGGGTCCACCCGCGCGGACGCAGCGCCATTGAGCATGAAACCGGTACACACGCAACCGGTGAACAGAAGCGAAGCAAGAGAAGTAGGCCAAAGCGGGCGGGTCGGCATGAGCACGTCTCCAGGCGGTGCGATCACACGAGTGTAGAGGCGGCCCGCATGAGCCCCGAACCAAGCCGTTCCGCACGCCCCCCAGCCCGAAACCCCGAGCACGCACAGCCGTTTATTTATGTAACTTCTCTTGACGAACCCAGAAACATGGGCGATACTCTTACGTACTGAGATCACCATGACCTCCTTCGTCCTCCAACTCCCCGCTCTGGACCGGCCGCAGGCCCTCTGCCTGTATCGCCGCGATATGCGCGCCCTGCTTATGAGCAGGGCTCCGCTGGCCTGAGCGTTGTGCAAACGCGGGTCCGCGGCCGGTGAAAACGGCGGACCCGTGAGGACAAAACCCCAGAAAAACACGCAGTTTGGGCCATTCTCGGCCCTCCCGCGCCCCTGAGGTTCTCCGCTCTCCCCGCCCCACTTCATCAGCCGCACGACCCGCACCCTGTCCGGTGTAGCGTCGCCAGTCGCGCACGTCGCCGCCACACCACGAGCGTTGTCCCTGCGCGCATGAGGAAATCCCAATGCTGCTTCTATGTTCCACAATGTAATACACACGCCGTGCTGACGCACACCACGGCCCCGTAGCTCAACTGGCAGAGCGCCGGATTGTCGATCCGGAGGTCGCGGGTTCAAACCCCGCCGGGGTCGCTTTGCGCCCCCAGCGCACCGGCGCCGTAGCCCAAACGGCAGAGGCCGCGGCCCGAGATGCCGCGAAGTGCAGGTTCGAATCCTGTCGGCGCCATTGTCCACCACAAGCACACCGCACGGAGAAAAGCACAGAACACGCACACCACGGCTCGGTAGCCCAAACGGAAGAGGCGGCCGCCTCAGAAGCGGCTTGTTGCAGGTTCGACTCCTGCCCGAGTCATTGACGTGTCACCGCACGATGCCCCGTAGCTCAGTTGGATCAGAGTGCCGCGCTACGAACGCGGAGGCCGCAGGTTCGAGTCCTGCCGGGGCAGTTGAACACCACGATGGTCCGGTGCCAGAGCGGCCGAATGGACTGGTCTGCAACACCAGTGCGCACACGCGCCACGCAGGTTCAAATCCTGCCCGGACCTTTGGTCATGACGGAATGGTTCATGACAACACCCCGGCTCCGTCGCCCAACTGGCAGGGCAGGCGTCTCATGAGCGCCCAGGCCGCAAGGCCATCTGCGGGTTCAACTCCCGCCGGAGCCATTCACGACACCGGGCCGGTGTCCGAGCGGTCGAAGGAGGGTGCCTGTAAAGCACCCGCGCGGCAACGCGCCCCGCAGGTTCGAATCCTGCCCGGCCCACTTCCTCGCTTCCTCGCTTTCTCGCTTTCTCACTCTTCATCCCATTCCTATCCCCTTTGTGCTCTTCGTGCCTTTGTGGTTCAAAGAGCAATCCCACGCGCCCCCTATCACCGCGTTTGTGCGCGCGCCGTGGCTCCAAAACGGGAAACGCCCGCTTTTCTTTTGACTTTTTCTTCGCGTTCCGCAGCTCTGCCCTAAACCCTTGCTTTTCCTGCCTTTATCCCCTGCTCTCCTCTTCGTGCTCTCCGTGCCTCCGTGGTGAAATGCACTGATTCGCGCGCACAAATCGGGTCGCGGGGGGATTGGGTAGATGGCCCCCGTTTTCTCCCAACCCCCCACCCCCGCCGCCGCGCCAGACGCCAACCCCATCGGCGTGCCCGCGGCACTCCTCGCCCTCCAGGCACGCATGCAGCGTGCCCGGGCCCAGGCCACCGCCATCACCGCGCTCCGTGAAACGATGCGCGCAGCCACCAGCGACGAGCTCGCCCGCCGCGCCGCAACCGCCATATTGAACGTCGATCAAGGCAAACCCACCCCGCGCCGCCCGCGCACTCCCGCCCAGCGCATACCAAAGCGTGCCCTCAAGCAGGCCCTGCAACCCCTGCTCCGCGACTATGACGCGCCCAAGGCCAGCGCCCCGCCGCCACGCCCCGCCCCCTTACGCCCGAACCCTTCACACCCGGACCATCGCCGCGTACTCGTTGTACCGCGCATCGAGCTGGTTCCGCGAGAGGTCCCGCAGCCGATCAAGGCTGAAGCTCTCCACCGTGAAGCTCGCCGTGACCGTGCCGTACACGAGCGACCGCCGCACGTGCTCGAACGAGCCGGGGTCGGTCTTCCCACCCCCCGCGGCCACCACGGTCGCGGCCAGGCTCCCCATCATCCCGCCCGCGAAACTGTCGCCCGCGCCGGTGGGGTCAATGACGGTCTCCGTGGGGTACGCCGGCAACGCCGCGATGCCATCGC
>DATAKA010000140.1:0-42655 GCA_036261855.1 Phycisphaerales bacterium
ATCTTCTTGTGCCAGGCGCGGCTCTCGGCCTCATCGGCTTTGCAGATCACGACCTGCTCCACCTTGTCAAACTGGTGGATGCGGTAGAGGCCCGCGGTGTCCTTGCCCGCCGCGCCGGCCTCGCGCCGGTAGCACGGCGAGACGGTGACGTACTTAAGGGGCAGCTGCGCCTCATCCAGGATTTCATCCATGTGGACGCCCATGAGGCCGACCTCGCCGGTGCCGGTGAGGAAGAGGTCGTAGCCGCCGCCCCGCTTCGATTCCTCGATGTGGTATGCCTGCTCGCGCCCCGCGGGGAAGAAGCCGGTGCCGACCATGGTCTCTTCGCGCACGATGGTCGGAACGCTCATGGGGCAGAAGCCGTGCTTCTCGACCATGTAGTCCACCGCGTAGCGCTGCACCGCGAGGTGCAGACGCATGCCCATGCCGGAGAGGATGTACGAACGCGCTCCGGCCACCTTCACGCCGCGCTCGAAGTCGCAGAGCTTGAGGTCGCGGACGAGGTCGATGTGGGTCTTGGGGTGGAAGCCCTTGTTGTCGAAGAAGCTCTTGCCGGTGTCAAAGCCTTTCGGCAGGATCGCCGACGCCGGCGGGTTCCATCGCTTGACCTCGATGTTCCCCTCGCTGCCCGCGCCCACCGGCACGTCGGGGTCGGGCGGCAGCGGGACCTGCAGCAGCAGTTCGCGGATGGGGGCGTCGAGCGCGGCTTCCTTGGCTTCCAACTCCTGGATCTGGGCCTTGAGCGCCTGCGGCTTGTTCTTCAGTTCCTCGATTTGCTTCTCGATCGCGGCCTTGGCATCGCCCTGAGCCCCCTTGAGCTGGCCCTGCAGCTTGCCGATCTGCGGCCCGCTCTCCTTGGCGATCCGGTTCTGCTCGGCGCGGAGGGCCTCGCGCTGCGCACCAACGGTGCGGCGTTCGGCATCAAGTGAGACGAGGCGATCGATATCGACGGAGACGCCCTTGGCCTTGGCGCCAGCGGCGAACTTCGCGGGGTTTTCACGCAGTTGCTTGAGGTCGATCATGGGGGCGATGATAGTGCCGCGGAATCGCCTTGAGACGGTGAAGAGTGAGGCGGTGAGACAGTGAAAACGAGCCGTTTCGCACGGTGTTGCCGCGTGGATCACCGCTTCACTTCACCGGCACGACGGGCACCCACTCCACCATCTTCTTCTTGCCGAGGTAGAAGGCCTGGACCTCCGTCCCCGGCGGCACGAGGAAGACGAGCCACAGGGCCTGGTCGCTGCGGCTTTCTTCCAGGCGTGGGGCCTCCGAGAGCCCCCGCACGATGTTCATGGGGTCGATGTTGATCTTCTTGGTGCCCATGTCGCGGTAGATGAGGCCGCAGGGTTCGTGGAACTGGCCCTGCGAATCCTGCAGCACGGGCTGGACGACCTCGAGCGCGCGGGTGACTGACTTGCCCAGGAGGCTGCGCTTGTTGCTGGGCTCCATCTCGATCATCACCCACGCCTTGCCGTCCTGCGGGGCGAGTGCCTCAAGCGGGCCGGTGTCGCTGGCTTGCAGGGTGATGTTCGCGGAGAGCAGTTTGCCGCCCTCGGTCTCCACGCCACCGGCGGGGATGCCGAACGGCAGGGCACCGCCCAGGCGCACGCGGTCATCCTGTGGGTTGGTGACGACGCTCACCGCGTTCGAGTTCGCCGCCCGCTCCGCGTCCGACCCCGGGTCGGGCTGCGCGACGGGCTGGCTCTGCGCGTTGAGGGACGCGGACTTTGCGGCGGAATTGCGCTGCTGGGAGTACAGCCCGGCGATGACCAGCGCCACAAGGGCACCGACCACAGCGAGGATGACGATGACTCTGCGTTTATCTTCCATGGGAGGGGCTCGGGGGTGTCGGCGTACCGAAGTACCAAAGTACCGAAGTATCGAACTACCGAAGGACGGGGAAGCGTGCATCGGACTTGTCTGGCCACGAACTTCTGCTGTTGCTGTCGTATCGCCTGACTCTTCACTCCTCACTCTTCACCGCTCACTCCCCTCTACAACTTCCTGTCCAGCAGCCGGTACTGCACCGCCTCGCTGACGTGGTGGACGGTGATGGTTGCAGCGCCCTCCAGGTCGGCGATGGTCCGTGAGACGCGCCGGACCTTGTCGTAGGCCCGGGCGGAGAGGCCCAGTTCCGTGATCGCCTGGCCCAGCACGGCCTTGGCGGGTTCGTCCATCTGAGCGAACTCGTCGAGTTGTTTACCACCCAGGCGGGCGTTGGTTGCCGTGCCCTGCCGGGCCTGCTGGGCTGCCCGAGCTTTGGCCACCTGTTCACGCATCTGCGCCGAGGACGTGCCGCGGGTGCTGGACTTGTCGAGGCCCTTGGAGAGCTCTTTCCACGGGACGGCCGGTGCCTCGACGTGGATGTCGATGCGGTCCAGGAGGGGGCCGCTGAGTTTTTCGAGGTACCGCTCCATGGCCCGTTTGCCGACCTCGCCTGGGGCAACATCACCCTTGGGGGTGGGGTTCATGGCGGCGATGAGCATGACGCTGGCCGGGAAGCGCACCGCGCTGTGGGCCCGTGCGATGCTCACCGTGTGGTCTTCCAGCGGCTGGCGGAGGCTCTCGAGCACGTCGCGGTCGAACTCGGGGAGCTCGTCCAGGAAGAGCACGCCGCGGTGCGCGAGTGAGATTTCGCCGGGCCGGGGGATCATGCCGCCACCGACCAGCGCCGGGAGGCTCGCGGAGTGGTGGGGGCTGCGGACCGGGCGTGAGGTGATCAATCCCTGCCCAGGCGGCAACTGGCCCGCGGCGGAGTAAATCCGCGTGATTTCGATCGCTTCGTCGGGTGACAACGGCGGCAGAATGCCCGGCAGGGCCTTGGCCATCATCGTCTTGCCGCTGCCGGGGGGCCCGAGCATGATGAGGTTGTGGCCGCCCGCCGCGGCGATGACGATGGCGCGCTTGACGCCCTCCTGCCCACGTACTTCGGAAAAGTCGATGGGGGCCTGGGCGTTGCGGAGCATGGCGCTGACATCGGGCGTGGGGTGTGGGCGTGGTTCGATGTGGCCGTTCACGAGGCCAACGACTTCGCTGAGCGTGCGGACGCCGAAGACCTCGATCCCCTCGACGACGGAGGCTTCATCCGCGTTGTCGGCAGGGACGATGACGCCCCTGGCCCCACGCGCCTTGGCGAGCGCTGCGAGAGCGATGACACCCTTGACCGGGCGGACTCGACCATCGAGGGCGAGTTCGCCGGCGATGAGGTACTGGCGGAGGTCGAAGGGTTCTTCCTGCGCTGCCGGCGTGGGGAGGCTTTCCGCCTCTTTGCCGGGCATGACAAATGCCGGCGTGCCGGCGCGGGTGAGCACGACGGGTTTGGGGCCGTCCGAACGGGTGCTGATGACGCCCTGTGAGATCAGCAGCCCCAGCGCGACCGCAAGGTCGTAGACCGGCCCTTCCTTGCGCACGTCGGCCGGGGCGAGGTTGACGAGGATGCGCCCCTTGGGGAACTGGTACGAGGCGTTCATGAGCGCGCTCTTCACGCGCTCCACGCTCTCCTTCACCGCGGTGTCGGGCAGGCCGACGACGACCGACCGGTCCTTCGTGTCGGTTTCGTCCACGTCCACCTCGACCTCGCACGGGAGGGCGTCGATGCCGGTCAGCAGGTATGACTGCACGCGGGCGAGCATGGCCCCAGAGTATACCGAACAAAGAACGCACGCCCCACACGGACACGGGGAAACGAACCCGCGGTACCAAGGTACAATAGGACATGTTTATCCTCTTTAGCGCGCTGGTGCTGCTCGGGCCGGGCGTCCTCTTCATCCTGATGACGTCGCGGGCCATGCATGCCGTCCGACTCCATGTCACCCCTCAGGAGAAGCTCGTCGGGGCGGTCGCCGCCTGCACGCTCCCGGCAATGTTCCTGATCCAGCACGCGGGGTACCGGCTTGTGCCGAGCTTGACGTCGCGGGTTGAGTTCATCACGCGGGAGATGTGGATGCCCGCGGCGGGGCTCATCGCCGGCGCGGTGATGGCGGCGTGGTGGTGGCACCGCACGCGGAACTTCTCGCTGGGCATCTGGAGCGTCTTCGCGCTGCCGTTCAGCGCGGCGATCGCTCTGGTCTTTGAGGCCGGGACGCACGGCCGTTGGTACATCCAGAACGAGGGGCTGGCCCGCTGGCTGAGCGTCGCGGTGTGGTACGTGTCGTACGTCCTGCTCATGGGCGGGGCTCTTATGCTGTGGGTGAAGGCCGCGAAGGCAACGCTCCACGCGGGCAAGTGCGTCGCGTGCAAGCACGACATGCCCGAGGCATCGGGCAACTGCCCGAGGTGCGGCGCCGAGCGGGCCACCGACCCAGCGGGGCACCATGACCGGACCGTACCAGCCTGAGACCGTGCCCGACGCGTGCGCTGCGGCGCAGCGTGCGTTCCTGCGCTGGTCTGCGTTGAGCGCCGTGGATCGTGCGGGCACGTTGCGGGCGGTGGCGGGCGCGTTGGATGCGCAGCGCGACGACATCATCGTGGCGACCGCAGCCGAGACGGCCTTGTTCCCCGACGAACTCGCACCTGAGTTCTCGCGCATGACCGGCACGCTGCGGCAGTTCGCAGATGCTGTCGAGCGTGGCTCGTGGCACATCCCGGCCATCGATCACGCCGCGAAGCCGGGCACGCCGGGGCTTGTCGGGCCAGGCCACGATGTGCGCAGGACGCTGCTGCCGCTCGGGCCCGTCGCGGTCTTTGGGGCGAGCAACTTCCCGCTGGCGTACGGCGTGATGGGTGGCGACACGGCGAGCTCGCTGGCGGCGGGGTGCAGCGTGGTGGTGAAGGAGCACCCGGCGCACCCGAGGACGGGGCGGTTGATCCACACGATTGCCGCGGCGGCGTTGGAGGGGGCGTCGGGCGTGGCCGGGGTGCTGTCGTACGTCGCGAACGAAGACCCTGCGGATCATGGAGTCGCGAAGGGCCTTGTGCAGCACCCAGCGATCGCCGCTGTGGGGTTCACGGGGTCGATCCCCGGCGGTCTTGCAATCGAGCGGATCGCTCGCGAGCGGGCCGTGCCGATCCCGGTGTTTGCCGAGATGGGGAGTGTGAACCCTGTGTTCATCACGCCGGGGGCGATGGATGCACGGGGCGGGGCGATCGCGGACATGGTCGCGGATTCGGTGCTCATGCGTCACGGGCAGCAGTGCACGTGCCCGGGGGTGGTGTTCTTTGCAAAGAGTGACCAGAGCCCGGCGTTTGCCGCGCGACTGAGAGAACGGTTTGAGAAGAGCGCATTCCGCGCGATGCTCGCGCTGTGGGTGCGGGATGCGTATAACCGGCGGAACAACGAGATTGAGGAGAGCGGCGCGGCTTCGCTGGAGGCGTTCAGTCAGGCGGGCAGCCCGATGGGCCCGGGGCCTGTCGCGCAGGCGCACGTGTGGGGGACTGTTCTGCATCAGTGGAACACCGTTCCTGTGCTCCGTGAGGAGTGCTTTGGCCCCAGCATGATCTTCGTGGTCATGCCGTCGTGGGAGGATCAGGCCACGGCGGTGCTTTCGGGGTCGCTGACGCTCTCCATCTTCTTCGACGAGAACGACGCGGCCGACACGGCCCGCGCCCGCGAAGTGCTCAACCGCCACGCGGCAATCGCGGGCCGGATTGTTTTCAATGGCGTGCCCACCGGTGTGCGCGTTGCGCCTGGGATGGTGCACTCGGGGCCGTTCCCGGCGTGCAACCGGCCGGATTCGACGGCCGTGGGGCCGCACGCGATAGCACGGTGGTGCAGGCCGGTGTGCTTTCAGAACTGCCCGGGTGTGCTGCTGCCGACGGAACTCCAGATCGCGAACCCAATGGGCCTGACGCGCGGCATCGATGGGGTGGTGTCGCGTTCGCCGGCTCCGTGAGGGTGCGGAGTCACGCAGTTTCACCGCGCCACAAGTCCCGTCCGTACCATCGCCCGATGCTCACCCGTCCCACCCTTGCGATCGTGCTGCCGGTGCTGGCCTGCGCCCTCGCCGCGTGTTCCTCCCTCTCGCTCTCGGGCTCCTCGCCCGCGCTGGTCTCTCCGGTGACCGGCGACCGGTTCGTGCCGTCGCTCCCGACGCGCGTCTTTGCACCCTCCGCCGCGGGTGTGGCGGACTTTTACTTGACGGACCTTCCCACGGATGTGCTCGCGGGCCAATCGACCAACCTCGCGCAGGTCTCCGGCACGATCATCCACGTGCACCTTTTCACCGAGCCGCTGGCGGGCAGCACGCCGATCGCCACGGACGCGACCACGGCCATCGTCCGGGTGTATGTCCTCGCGAACGGCCAGGCGGGGCTCTACGGCGGCGGCGGGTTCTTCTCGCCCAGCGGTGACGTGAAGGGCAAGCGTGCGGGCGGCTCGACCCGCGCCTCCACGCTCCACCTGACGCAGGCAACCCCGGCGTTCGAAGATGCGATCGGACCGGCGGACTTCTCGGGCTCGTTCTCCGCGACGCGCGACGAGCAGGTGTGCGAGCGGCTGAGGCTGATCACGCAGGCGGTGGAGGGCGGGATGCGGCCGGTGGAGTGATAGGGGGTTGACCGGCATGTTTTCCTGCGTTTTCTGCCTGCCTAGCAATACACGAACGGCGAGGCCGGGCGCGCAATCGAGCCTTCGGCTTGGTGAGTCTTCCGCTGAAAACTAGCAACCGGGGGCTGGTGCAGTCGGTATGCTGTCGTAGCCGTCACTCGATGGCCTGTTTGACTCACGAAAGGTGTCGCATGAGAACTGCTCTTGCGCTTGCATTGGGAGTCGTGCTGCCAGCGCCGGTTGTGTGTGGGCAGGGACTTGCGAAGCAGGTCGTCGCGGTGACCGGTCAGGATGTGGGTGGTGGGTGGAGATTGAGTGGTCACACGCTCTGGAACATTGCTTCCGCTCAGCCTGGTCGAGTCGTTTTTGCCGCGAATGTCTCCAGTGCATCGCTGTCCCGCGCGGCTGTTTTGGAGTGGAATCAGGGGCAACTCACACCTTGGCACTTGCCCGGCATGTCTGTGGACGGGCTCGAGCCGGGTGTTGACGTACTTTCCTACTTCTACCACTTTGACTACGGACCTACTGAACGCGCGGGTCATTTGTATGCGAGGTGCTCTCTCATCGGGCCGGGTGTCACGTCGTCCAACGACGGCGTGTTTCTTGGATGTAGCGCATCGTCCATCCGCGTCCTCGCGCGCGAGGGGCAGCCGTTGCCCGGGCTTCCTAACTCCACTTGGATGCCTTGGGCGGAAGATTGGAAGGCGCAGTTCGATGGCGGGTGTTTGCTCCGGGCGGGCAACTTCTCGAATGCCATCGTTCAGTTCAATGCCGATGGTGCTGATATGGCGGTGGCGGTTCCGGGTGATCCAGCCCCCGGCCTGCCCGGTCAGCAACTGGAGTACATCGGGTTCGGTGTGCACTCACTGTCTGACGCCGGCAGGGTGTTTTATTCGCGGACGAACGGCGGCACGCACGCCGTCTTTGCTGACGCACCAGACGGCTCTCGTTCGCTCCTTTTCCCCGGACCAGCCGTGCCCAACATGTCTTGGCCCAACATTGAATTGGGCATTGTTGACGCAATTGCTGGACCAGCGGTACTGCTTGAATCCACGCCATCCTCATCCCCCAACGTCACAGGAAGGATCTATCTCCTTGTGTCGTCCGGCCAAGCCAGCGTTGCAGCCCAGAGCGGCGGTCCTGCAACGGGCTTGCCCGGAATGATCACTGGCGGACTCGAAGCCCGGTTGTCGCGCGATGGTGATGTCATTGCGTTCGGGTCTTTTCGACCACCTTCAACGTCAACGATCATTGGTCAAGGTGTGTGGCGTACGCATGAAGGCGTCACTGAACTCGTCCTCGCCACCGGAATGCAGGTTCCGGACGCGGCACCCGGGTACATGACTGCGGGAATGTCCACACTTACCGATCCGATTGCTCAATCGGATGGACGCGTGGTCATGCTGTGGGGTGTCACAGCGCCTGGCTCTGCAACACCGCAAAGCTGGTTACTCGCGCGATTGCGTGATGGGGCCATCATCACGGTCGCCCGCGTGGGCGAACAAGTAACTCTTGCACCCGGCGATGTTCGCACGATCACCGGTTTCAACGCCCATATCCGCCACAACAGCGACAACGGTGCGCCCGGCCAGTTCGCTGATGACGGGGGGCTTGCATTCGTTGTGTCGCTCTCAGGTGTAGGCTCACAGGGTGCGCTGCTCTACGCCCGTCTTCCCGATACGCGTCTGTGCGACTCAGCCGACTTCAACCGTGACGGCATCACGCCCGACGTGCAGGACATCCACGACTATCTCGCGGTGTTCGGGGGCGCGCCCTGCCCCAGCGCGGCCTGCGGTGATATCGACTTCAACAACGACGCCATCTTCCCTGATATCGACGACATCGCTGCATTAGTCCGCGTGTTCAGCGGCGGGCCGTGCGTGGAGTGAAACGCCATCGCCGCGTGAAGTCACGAAGTCAGCTTCGGCGGTATGGCCGGCTTACAACCGCAGCCCCATCTTCGCCAGCAGGTTCACTCCCGCTCCGCGGTACAGCTTCGCCAGCCTGTCCTTGCCCAGCCCCAGCCCCCGCAGCGTCGGTGCCGCGAGCGGGTCAGTGATGCTCGGGTCCACCATCCGCAGGTCCGGGTCCGCGATGGGGCTTTCGCCGTCGTAGTCGGTCTCGAACATCATCCGCAGGGCCAGGTACCGGCTCGCGTATAGGTCGAACGCGGTCTCTTCGCTCTCCGCCAGGTCCGCCATGGGGTGGCGCACCACGGCGGGCTTGCCGGCGTTGAAACCCGGCGCGGGGGCAGCGGGTGCGGGGGCCGGCCCTGCGTCCTTCCGCACCAGGTGCTCGTCGGTCGTCACGATGTCGCTGCCGAAGCAGATGCGGCCTTGCCACTTGTCGAAAAACTCGACCACCCGTGACGTGGGGTGCTTGGAAAGCTCCCGCACGACCCACTTCGTGGCCGACGTATCGATGTGGAAGTTCTGGTGCCGAGTGAGCAGGCCATCGAGAAAGCCCAGGTCCTCCGAGTACCCGCCCATGTGCGCGCCCAGG
Organism: Phycisphaerales bacterium; assembly: GCA_036261855.1. GTDB lineage: Bacteria > Planctomycetota > Phycisphaerae > Phycisphaerales > UBA1924 > BJHL01. The sequence continues at coordinate 8,987 of DATAKA010000140.1, forward strand.
AACGGCACATCGTTGAACTGGTCCATGAGGCGCTCGAGGCCCACGTACTGCTCGCGCTTGGTGGGGTAGATGTTCCGGTCGGCGTACTTGGCGACAAACCACGTGTCCGGGTCCGCCACGTGCACCATCACGCCCATGCCCAGGGACTGTGCCAGCGCCACTTGCCGCACACGCCATTCGCCATCGAACGCGACCAAGCCTCGCCCCTCCGCCCCCGGAAACATCTCGTACACCCGCGGCGCGTTCCAGAGCTTGATCATCCGGCTGCCGAACCGGTCGTGGAAGGCCTGGATGTCCTCCAGAAACCCCTCCGTAAACGCCCGGACGCGGTCGGGGTTGCGAAAGTCGGGGAACGCGATGAAGTGGACAAAGTCGCCGAGTGACTTCTTGACCGTTTCAGCCTCAGAAAGCCGCACCATGGTGAGCGCCTTGACGACGCCGAAGTGACCCGCCACGCGCCGGTAAATCTCCAGCGCCCCCGGGCCGTTCAGGTGCGTATGGATGTCAACAATCGGGCTGGGCGTGCGCGGCAGAAGCTCCGCGGCGAGGCGGTAGTCCAGCCCGAACCGGTTCTCCGGGCGGGCGGGTCGTGCCGGGGTGGCCCGGGCCGCAAGAAGCGAGAACGATTGGGTCGGCTGGGTCGTCATGGCGGTGGTTCACGGGAAGCGGTCGATGGTACCAGGCGCGGGCGTCATTCCAACTCAGCAGGGCTTGACGCCGTTGGATGCCGCACGCGCCCCGGGCGTCACCGGTCTGGAACCAACCCCGCTCCCCGACAGCCACCGGCGCCTCCGCATCGCCATCGCCCACGACTGGCTCTGCGGCTACCGCGGCGGAGAGGGCGTGCTCGAGCGGCTGATCCAGGTCGTGCAGCAGGAGCACGAGCTTGCCGGCCTCTTTGTGATGTTCGACGACGACCGCCCCATCCGCCCCGCGATCGACACCGCGCCCAAGTTCGTCTCCCGCGTGGGCAGGCTGCCCGCCGCGAGCACCACACGTCTCCGCCAGTACCTGATGCCCATGTACCCGCGCGCGGTGCGCCAGTTGACCGACGCGCTGGAAGCGGTGCACGCGAAGAAGCCGATCGACCTGCTCATCACGTCGTCATCCGCGGCTGTTAAGAACATGCGTCCGCCCCACGGCGTGCCGCACCTGTGCTACTGCCACTCCCCGCCGCGGTACGTGTGGGCGCAGGCCAAGGAATACCAGCGGGACCGATCCCTGCGCTCGCTGGGCCTGCGCTTCTATGGGAAGAACTACCAGCGGTGGGACCGCATCGGCAGCAGCCCGGACTACGTCACGCGCCTGCTCGCCAATTCGACGTACACCGCCGAGCAGATCGCCCAGTGCTATGAGCGGTCGGCCCGCGTGCTCTACCCGCCCGTGCGGACCGACTTCTTCACCCCGGCCATGGAGCGCGTGGGCCAGTCCCGCGCGGACTACTGGCTCTGCGTGGGCGCACTCGAGCCGTACAAACGCGTTGACCTCGCTGTGCTCGCCGCCAACAAGCTGAACCAGGACCTGCTCATCATCGGGCGCGGCACCGAGAGCCGCACGCTCCGCCGCCTCGCCGGCCCCAAGGTCCGCTTCCTGGGTTACGTGACGGATGAAGAGCTCCGCGAGCACTACCGGCGCGCCCGCCTCCTGCTCTTTCCGCAGGTGGAGGACTTCGGCATTGTCGCTGTGGAGGCCCAGGCCTGCGGCCTGCCTGTCGTTGCCCGCCGCGCGGGCGGCGCTGCCGACACCGTGCTGGAGGGCTACACCGGCGCACTCTTCGATGAGCCCGTGATGGAGCAGTTGATCGCCGCCACCATCCGCTGCCCGCGCCGGTGCGATTCCGCCTGCCGCGTGAACGCCGAGCGATTCGGCGAACGGGTCTTCGACGCGGCGATCGCCCGCGAGATCGAAGAGCTCTGCGGCGTGGGCCGCTAGCAAAGGGAGCCTGCGCCGTGCCCACGCACACCCGGAAAGTTGACGCGTACGTCGAGGCCCTGCGGGCACGCGGGGCCGTGCGCCAGGCCCAGCGCCTTGGCAAGCTGATGGACCTGTGCGTCGCCCTGCCCGAAGTCACCGTCGCCCCTTGGGGTGACCACCTGATGGTGCAGGTCCGCAAGAAGACCTTCGCGTACTACCTCAACAACCATCATGGCGACGGCAAGGTGGCGTTGTGCGCCAAGTCCATGCTGCCCCGCCAGCGCGAACTGATCGCGGACGACCCCGACCGGTACTACAGCCCCGCGTACCTGGGTGTGAGCGGCTGGGTGGGGGCACGCATGGACCTGCCGCGGGTGGATTGGCCCGCCATCAAAGACCTTGTGCAGGGCGCGTGGCTCCTGCAGGCCCCTCGGAAACTCGCAGAGCGGTTTGACGGGTAGCATGCGAGGGACCGCCTCCTGCCGCCCTCCGGACTTCGTATGCACATTGCCTGGGCCTCCGACACCGCGCTGCTCATCACGTTCGCCGAGGCGGACTCGGACAGCGTGCACGCACAGGTGGTCGCGGCCCACGTCGCGCTCACCGCGGGCAGACTTCCCGGCGCAATCGACATCACCGCCGCGTATGCATCGCTGCTGATAGCGTTCGCGGCGCAGGAACTTGATTACGCTGCCATCGAGGCCCAGGTCCGAGGTGCGATTGCATCGGCTGCCGATGCTCCGTCGGCTGTTCAGGAGGAAGTCACCATCCCGGTCTGCTACGACGAGGCGTTCGCACTGGACCTGCACGACGTCGCGGCCTTCCACCGCATCTCGCCCGCGGAGGTGGTGCAACTGCACTGCAGCGCGGCGTACACCGTGCGATTCCTCGGCTTCTCGCCGGGCTTCCCGTATCTCGCGGGGCTGCCGGCGCAGCTCCACACGCCGCGGCTGGCGACCCCGCGCACGCGCGTCCCCGCCGGCAGCGTCGCCATCGCCGCGACACAAGCGGGGATCTACCCGCAGTCCACGCCCGGGGGCTGGCGCATCCTGGGCCGCACGCCCCTCACGCTCTTTGATGCATCGCGCGAGAGCCCGGCGCTCCTGAGGCTGGGCATGCGCGTTCGGTTCCGGCCGATCTCCCGCGCCGAGTTCGACGAACACGCAGGGGGTGCGCCATGAACGCCATTCATGTCGAGAACCCCGGGCTGCTCAGTTCAGTTCAGGACGCCGGACGCCCCGGCTTCGCGTCTCTGGGCGTGCCCCGGGGTGGCGCGTCGGATCAGGCCTCGCTCCGCCTGCTGCACTCCCTGCTCGGGAACGACCCCGCCGCCGCGGCGATCGAGACCACGCTCACGGGCGCTGTGTTCCGCTTCGGGTGCGACGCACCGTTCGCGCTCGCCGGCGCACCCGCGGAAGCGTGGGTCGATTCCGCGCAGGGGTCGCGCCCTGTCCCGTTTTATTCCGTGCTGCACGCCCGCGCCGGCGACTCGCTCCGCATCCTGCACACGACCGACGGCGTGAGAACGTACCTCGCGATCGCGGGCAGCATCGACACGCCGGTGGCAATGGGCTCGCGCTCCACGCACATCGCTGCGGGGTTCCCGATTGCGGCTCTGCGAGCGGGTGACCAGATTCCCATCTCACCGCGCACATGCCCATGCCGCGCAATCGATGCTGGCACGGCCGCGGACCATGAGCGCGCGGTGAACCGCACCAACCTCCGCGTCCGGCCCGGTCCGCACGCGCCCCTGCTCCCGGACGCGTTCGACGCCCTGCTCGCCGCGACGTTCACCATCGGCAGCGACAGCAACCGTGCGGGCGTGCGATTGCGTGCAGACATTCCTGTCGCCCCGCACTCGTTCAGCCTACTCACGATTCCCACCGCGCCCGGCTTCGTCCAACTGCCTCCGTCGGGGCAGCCCATTATCCTCGGGCGAGATCATCCGACCACGGGCGGTTACCCGGTCATCGCCAGCATCGTTCATGCTGATATCGACGCCATCGGCCAACTCCGCCCCGGGCGTCCGGTGAGATTCATCCGCGTGACTTGAGTCAAGGGAACGCCCACACGCCCGACAGCGGCGCGGCAACCCCCGCGGGCAGTTTCGTCACCTGCGGCAGCGTGATCGGCACGCGGTCCTGGCACAACGCGCCGAGCACCGCGAAGCACGCGGCCTCGCGGAACTCGACCGGGAGGCCGAAGTCATCGCTGAGTCGGACGTGGGCCGCTCGCTGCTGGAACGCGCGGACGAGCGCACGGTTCCGCGTTCCGCCGCCCGCCAGGATCGCGGCATGGACAACGCCCGAACGCCCGCACACAACTTCGGCGATCGCCTCGCACGCGGATCGCGCGATGTCCTCCGGGCGCGGAGCGCTCAGCGAAGCAACGAGTCGAGTCAGTTCGTCCCCTGTTCCGAGCGATCGGCCTTCAGCCACCTGTGAGGTGAGGATGGACACAAGCCGAGAAAAGATGTCCTCACGCAGCATGCCCCGCATCGCCGCCGCGCCGTCAACGTCAAACGGCCGGGCGAGGTGGACGCGTGCAACCGCGTCGAGCAACTGGTTGCAAGCGCAAACATCCCGTGCCTGGATGAGCCGCACACGATCCTCATGCGAAAGTCCGTGGTCCTCTCGCAAGTGCCAATCCGGGTACGTTGTGATGTTGCAGAACCCACCAAGGTTGACGATGGTGGCCGGTGCAATCTGCTCGCCAAAGAACACCCAGTCCGCGAGCGGCGTGATCGGTGCTCCCTGCCCGCCGAGCGCCAGGTCCGCCTGCCGCAGGTCGTACACCACCGGCACCCGCAGCGCGTGCACCAGCGGCGCGGGTTGGAACAACTGCCACGACAGCGGCGGCTTGTGGTACACGGTCTGGCCGTGCACGCACACAAGATCACACGCACCGCCCGCGAGCAAGTTGCGCACCGCGTCGGCGTGCAGAACCGCAAAGTCCCGCATCACGCCCGCGACCTCGCCCGCCGTGATGGGCACCTGGTCCGCGATGGCCCGCAGCCGCGGCTTGAGTGCGCCCAGGTCCATCGAGTGGCCACGCAGAAAGGTTGCACGCATCGAGAGACCGCGCCCCGCGGTCTCCACCAGCGCACAGTCCAACCCATCCAGGCTCGTGCCGGTCATGCAACCCACGACGAGTCGCCGTTCGTCCCCCTCCCCCCCGCCCCCCGAGGGAGGGCCGAGGAGGGGTTGGCGAATGTCATGCTGGCCAGCACCCTCTTTCACTGCACCGCCTCCATCTCTGCGATCACGCGATCAAAGAACTCACAGCTCTGAGCAAGGCCACCTTCACGGCAGCGTCGGAGCCACAGCTCGCGGTGACGTTCACGCGAAAGCCGCCAGCGACGGATCAGCCCCGCGTGCGGGTACTGCGCATGCCCGCGCCGCGCGAGGGCCCGCAACGACAAGCACATCATGAGCTCCATCGAGTGCTCTAGCTCGTCGCGCACGAGCGAGGATTCCGCGTCCGGCGTATCGAAGACGCTGCTCCAGACGTCGCCCCACATCCCCTCGCTCCAATGCCAGCACCGCTCCCAGTGGCTCACATCTCCAATCTCTGTCCCCTCGCACCACGGCCGCCGCATGTCCGCGAACAACGCCGTCTGATTCCGCAATCTGCCCGACATCCCGGGCCGTGACAGCCCCAGGCACACCTCGCGCAAAGGCTGATCAATCTCCCCCGCGTGATCAATGAACTCCGCCGCGTCTCCTTGCCACATGCCGTGTATCTGGCATGGGCGTACCCCGAGTGCGTGCAGTGACACCGCTTTCGTGTCGGGCAGCGCTCCGTTCCACCCGGCACTCAGCCCATCCGCAATGCCCCGCAGCGCTACCGGCCACTGCTGCCAGTGGCCAAAGTCCCCCCAGTCGCAGATCAGCAGGCCCGTGGCACCGCCCGCGATCCCCTCACGCGCCGCCCTCTCGATGTTCGCTCGTCGCTCGCTCGTCCGCCCCATGATGCTGCACCAACTGCTCGTGCCCGGGCACACCCACACTTCCCGCCCAGCACCGCGCAGAACCTTACACCAGCGGTCAAACGGCGAGTCCGGCTCGTACCCCCACGCCAGCGCGATCGCGTTCTCTGGGATGTCCTTCGCAGCCTCCGGGTGCGACAGGGCGATATCCCCCCAGAACATCGGCCGCTTCCCATGCTCACGGACGACGCCGCACACCCGCTCCACAAAATCAAGGTACACCGCCGCCCGCCCGCGCTGTGCCACCGCATCCTTGCTCCGTCCGTAGGCGATGTCGTACGTCTCATCGCACCCGATGTTGACCAGCCCGCCGCTGAAGTGGGGCAGCAACTGCCCCAGCAGGTCCCGCACGAACGCGAGCGACGCCGGGTCCGTCGGGCAAAGCGAAAACGGTCCACTCCGTGGCCACACGTCAAACACCCAGTCCCCGTGCGTCTCCGCCAGGTGCGCGTACTTCGGCATTTTCAGCCACTGCGCAAGGTGCCCGAAGCAGTTCTGGTTCGCGGCCAGTTCAATGCCGCGGGCCGTACACAACGCGTCGAGCTCGCGTGCTTCATCGGGCGTGATCGGGCTCCATCCGCGCCATGCCTCCTCGTGCCCGGCGTATGCAAACGTGTGCTCCGTGTACAACTGCAGGTGGTTGCACTTGAGGTCGCACAGCATGTCGATGATGCGACCAAACTCCGCCATCGTCGGGATGCGGCACCGAGAGACGTCCAGCATCACCCCCCGCGTGGCGAACACGGGCCTGTCCTCGATTGCCACCACCGGCAACGCCGCTCTCGCGGCAGTGCCATACTGCGCAAGCAACTGCCGCAAAGTCGCCCTCGCATACCGCACGCCCACCGCGCTCGGCGCTTCAATCTCGATGCCGCCGTCCGCAGTATCGGAGCCCACGCGGAGGCGGTACGACTGCGCATCCACGCTCCCCGCGCCGCACCACCCGCCCGACACGCGGCACGCCACCTGCTGCGGCAGCCGCGACGCAGCCGCGTATGCCTCGCGCGACAAGATCCATGCCACCGTGTCCGGCCTGAGCGCGACCCACCCCTCCCCACGCTCCACCCGCCGCGGCGCCGGCAGCAGCAGTGGGGGCGCTTCCCTCAGCGCATCGGGAACTTCGGCGGGGCCATTGCTCACGACGCCACCACCTTGGCATTGCCCCGCGGAACAAGGCACACCAAGAGCGCCGCCGTCACGCCCAGCACAAGCCTCCAGGGAGATGCAATCTTGATGCTCGCCAGGTGTGCTTTGGTCCACCCCGTCTGCGCGGTCCACCACGCCCACACGTTGGGTTGCAGCGCGAGCACAACCACAAAGCCCACGATCATGGCCGCGATGACCGACCACGTGCGTCCACGCCGGGTAAAGAGCGCCGTCAGGAACGTCGCGAGGAGCCCGGCGTACGCGAAGCCCATGACCCCGAGCACGAAGTTGATGATGTTCTCGCCGCTGTGCTTCTGCCACCAGATGCACACGACGGCGAACGCCCCGAGCACGACGCCCCACGCCGCAACCGCCCAGCGTCCTGCCGTCACGTAGTGCCGCTCGTCGCGTCCCGGTGCAATCACCGGCCGGTATATGTCGTTGATGAACGTGCCCGCCATGCTGTTGAGGCTCGCGTTGATCCCCGCCGGCCCCGCCGCGAGCACGCCCGCGACGATCAGCCCCGCGAAGCCCGCCACGCCCGCGTTCATCGCGTACCGCAGCAACAAGCCCTTGGCGTCGCCCGAAAGATGCTCGGGGATAGTCCCACCCATCAAGTCCGGCCGCCGGCACACCACCCACAGCAGCAGGCCAATGGTCGAGAAAATCACGACCGCGGGGATGCCCACCAGCGTGCTCGCGATGACCGACCTCGCCCCTTCCTTCGCGCTGCGGCACGTCAGCATGCGCTGCGTCAGGTCCTGATCCGTGCCAAACGCCGCGAGGTTGAGCAGCACCCAGCCGGTGCACGCCGTGATGAGCGTGAACGGCGCGCCAAAGTCAATCCCCAGCGGCTTGGACGCGTCGAGCCCCGTGCGCAGCACCGTGAGCTTGGATGCGCCGTCCGTGCCCCCGTGCCGCAGGGCTTCCAGCACCGTGCCCAGGTCCGCGGGGATCGCCCGCCACAGGAGCACAATGCTCACCACGGCCGCGCCCATGTAGACGCCCACCTGCACGATGTCCGTCCAGATCACGCTCTCCAGCCCGCCCCGCAGTGTGAACAGCACCGCAAAGACCATGAACGCCGCGATCGTGATCGCGAGCGTCGCCGGGCTGAGGTCGCCAAAGCAGGCCAGCGCAACCGGGATCGCCCCGACATAGATCCTCGCCCCGCTCGCGAACACGCGCCCGATCATGTACGCCGCGCTCGTGACCAGCTTTGCGCCCGGCCCAAACCGGGTTTCAAGCAACTGGTACGGCGTTGAGACGCCAAGCCGGTAGTACGCCGGGATGAACGTGAACGCCAGGATCAGCGCGGCGATCACGCCGCCGATGCTCGCCGAGATGTACGTCAGGTCGCCGCCGAAGGCGTCCTCCGGCACACCGACAAACGTCGCGGCGGACTGTGCAGTGGCCAGCGTCGAAACCGCGACCGCCCACACCGGCATCGACTGCCCCGCCAGGAAGTACCCCTTGGAGTCCTTGGCCCCGCGCCGGGAAAACCACCACCCCGCGCTCAGAAGCAGCACCGCGTACGCGCCGAGCACCGCCCAATCCGCGGCGTGCAGGCCAAGCGTCAAAGGAAGTGGGGGGGGAAGTGGGGGGCTCGCGCCAGGCATCCTGCCTCCGGGTGCCCCGCCTCTCCGAGGCGGGTGTGCAAGCGGGCAGCGTAGCGACGCGGTTCAGTCAGCGCAAAAACAAACTCGGCCACGTGTTTCCGCCCGTGGCCGAGTCATAGGAGGAGAGAGAGACAAGACTTCGTCAAGAAACCAGAATCAGAGACCCAAGTTTCTTTCAAACCCGGTTACGCGTTTCCGCCCGCAACCGAGTCATAGGAGGAGAGAGAGACAAGACATCTAGAACATGCACCACGTTTTGGAAAGTGCAAGAAATGTGGCCGGAAAAATTGAGCCAACTTGCCCAATGCGCATAAATCGATGTGAAACAGGAGCTTGCGCGACGATGTTCCGCGACACTCTTCGTCAATGAGCCCGATAATTATCGGCCCGCCTGCCGCAACAACTGTGAAATCCCCACCAGCACCAGTGCCACACCCGCCAGCATCTGCACCCCGGCGGGCTTGAGAGTGGTGTCGAGGCCCGGAAAACGGGGGAGCGCGGCGATCAATAAGTAGGCCGCGAGGCCCAGCCACGCGATCGGCGACATGTCCACTGTCCGGGCGCGGTCCATGGCCGCGGCCATCAGGCAGGCAATGAGCGGCAGGTGCAGCGCGAAGTAGTGGTTGTGGCAGACGGGCGAAAGCGCCAGCATCAGGGCGGTGAGGATTGCCAGCAGCCAGACGCCGGTGCGGATGTTGCCGCGGTGAGCACCCGCGCGCACGGCGGCGGCGATGGTCAGACCCACCAGACCGGTGGATATCACCAGAAAGAGGGACTTGTCGGTGGCGTTTGGCCGGATGACGTGCTCGACCGTGACGGCGTGCCAGTCGCGCCAGTTGTGGAGGATCGCGAGGAGCGACTGGTTGTTGAACGCGCGGCTGAGTTCGTCCTGCTTGGCGTCGCTCCCCCCGAGTCCCAGGGCCGGCAGGAGCATGGTGTCCACGAACGACCGGGTGACGGCGATGGTGCGGGACCACCCGAGTATGGTGACGGGCAGGGCGGCCAGCAGGGCGACGCACCCGGCCACGCAGCCGGCGATCATGCGGCCGCTGCGGGTGATCAGGGCGTGCAACATCAGGAATGCCGGGAAGAGTTTGAGGCAGACCGCGCCGGCAATGGCGGCACCGGCCGCAGCGAAGCGACGTTGGCTCAGGAAGGAGCACGCGCCGCACACGCACGCCAGCAGAAGGATGTTGACCTGGCCGCGGACGAGCGTGCTGCCGATCGCGGGTAGGCAGAAGAGCAGCGGCCCAACACGGTTCACCCACCAGCGGCGCGTGCGGAACTTGGGATTGCGCACGCCCGCGTCGGCGCTGCACCGCTCGAGCGCCAAGGCCATCCAGTGCACGCTCAGCACGAGCAGTGCGACGCTCACGGTGTACCAGATCACGATCGCGACCGGGTACGTCACGCCCCACGCGAGTTTTTCTGTGCGGGGTGGCTCCTGCGCGAGCGGCATGGCCCCGATCGCGAGCGGTGGCGGGTACAAGTAGGTCCAGCCGTTGGTGTCCGCGACGGCGTAGGGGTCTTGGCCCGTCCGCAGGGCCCAGGCCGCGCGGAAGTAGACGTCCGCGTCCGTCCGGCGGCTGTCCAGGTGGGCCGAGCGGTGGAGTGTGATATACCCGAACACAACCACGACCAGGGCGAGCAGCGCGATTCCGGCCCGCTCCCAAGCCCGGAGGGGTTCCAGCGGTGCACGGCCTCTCAGGAGCGGTCGGTTCACGGGCCCAGAGTACCCGCTTTGGGCATCCTCGCCGCATTCACGGAGCGCGATACGCTCCGGCATGCACACACCTCTCCACCGCACACTCGCCCTTCTCGCTTCCACCGTGCCCGCGTTTGTCGCGATGGCCCAACCTCCCGCTCAGGCCCCGGTTCAGCCTCCACTCACGCCCGCCGATGAGGCCGCGGGGTGGAAGGTGCTCTTTGACGGAACCTCCACCGCGAACTTCCGGGGCTACAAGCAGGAGGGCTTCCCCAAGCAGGGCTGGAGCATCGACAACGGCGCGCTCAAGGTGGCCAAGGGTGGCGGCGGCGGGGACATCGTGACGGTGGACCAGTACGAGGACTTTGAGTTCGCGTTCGAGTTCAAGTGCTCCCCGGGCGCCAACTCCGGCGTCATGTACCGCTGCAGCGAGGCCAACGACTACCCGTGGATGACCGGTCCCGAGTTCCAGGTGCTGGACGACGAGGGCCACAAGGACGGCCTGAACGACAAGCACGCCGTGGGCTCGCTCTACGACCTCATCGCCGCGCCGGCGGGCAAGCCCAAGTGCCCGCCCAATGAGTGGCACAGCGGCCGCATCCGCATCAAGAACGGCGTGCTGCAGCACTACCTGAACGGCGTGAAGGTGGTCGAGACACGCATCGACGATCAGGGCTGGAAGGACCTGATCGCCGGCAGCAAGTTCAAGCAGTGGGGCGGCTTTGGCCTGGAGAAGAAGGGCCACCTCGCGCTGCAGGACCACGGCGACGATGTGTGGTACCGCAACATCCGCGTGCGCGACCTCTCGGCCCCCATGCCCGGCGAGAAGGCGCTGTTTGACGGCGCATCGCTCAAGGGCTGGCAGGCGGTGGTACCCGACCTTGCGAAAGAGAACAAGGACCAGATGAGCGTGTGGAGTGTGAAGGACGGCGTGCTCGCGTGCAGCGGCAGCCCCGCCGGGTACATCCGCACGCAGCAGAAGTACACGAACTACGTCCTGAAGCTCGAGTGGCGCTGGGCGGATGCAAACTCCAAGAACCCCAACAGCGGCGTCCTGCTCCGCGTGCAGGAGCCCGACAAGGTGTGGCCCAAGAGCATCGAGGCACAGCTCGCCAGCGGGCACGCCGGCGACTTCTGGAACATCGATTCCTTCGAGATGACGACACCCACCGAGCGCGTGAAGGGCCGCAACACCCGCCACACGCACGCCAACGAGCGGCCTATCGGCGAGTGGAACGAGTACGAGATCCTCGTGAACATGGGCGGCGTGACGCTGACGGTGAACGGCGACGAAGTGAACAAGGCCGTGCGGTGCGCGGAGACGCCGGGCTACATCGCCCTCCAGAGCGAGGGTGCGCCGATCGAGTTCCGCAATGTGCGGATTGTGGAACTGAAGTAGTTTCCGGCGTCCCCGAGTGGTCGGGCACGCCCGCCAAGGACATAGCATGACACAAGGGGCACGCACAGAAGTACGCCGAAAGTCCGCAGAGGCGCTCAGCCGTGCTGGTTTTTCTTTCGCGGAGTGGCTCCCAGAGCATGACTTTGCTCAGGCGACGATCCGCCCCGTAGGCGAAGTTCTCGGGCGATTCGCAGCCTTGGATGTGCTGTGTCTCTATGTGTCTGCGCCCGAGGACCGGTTTCCGACTCCAGACCTTCAGACTCTTGCCGACCGGTTCGCGCTGCGATCACACCTGATGCCGTCCGAGGCCGCAATGCTCGATCGTGGTCGGTCTGAAGTCGCGGAGGAACAGGCGGGCCGCATTGGTTGGCGCATGGAGAACATGGTGGCACTGGCGTGGGTTCTCGGGTACGACACCGAGCTGTCGTTCGACGGCTCCATGATCACCGGCGAGCCTCTCAAACAACTCCTCGCGGGGATCGTTCCGCGCGACCCGGAGGCTTTCGCCGTTTGGAGCGCGAAGGCGAAAACCCGCTCGCTCGCCGAAGTGTTTCAGATGGAGGACCTCTTTTACTGTGCTCACAATTCGGTGCGCTGCGCGCAGTTCCCTGCACGCGTGCACTGGTGGCGGCGCATCCTCGGGGCTCGGCCACGTCGATCAGTCCCATCCGACTTCGATCCCGTCGCCAACGGTGGAGTCATTCATGAAAGGCGACACGCGCTGACGTGGTGCCTTTCGCCGGGTGTGGCTTGGGACGATACAGATCTATCGACCTGATGGAACCAGTCGGCGGCGCGCGACGTCTGCCGCTGTGCGACGACGCACGCTGCGTCCTTACGCGTGAATGCGCGTGGAAGCTCGGTCCCTACGCTTGTGTCTGGGGACCGTTGACGCGTCACGTCACCGCCGCGACCCTGTCCACCTCGTCCATCGTCGTCACGCCGTCGGCGACGAGCCTCCACCCGCTCTGCTGCAGGGTGGTGAAGAGGCCCTGGTCGATCACCTTCTTCATGCCCGCGATGGTGGGCTTGCCCAGCACGATGTCGCGCAGGTCGTCGTTGAAGTCCATGAGTTCAAAGAGTGCGCGGCGGCCGCGGTAGCCGGTGCGGAGGCACTTGCCGCAACCGGTCGCGGTGTAGACCTGGCTCTTGCCGCCCAGCCACTTGCCGATCTTGCTCGCCTGCCCGGGTGTCACGTTCACCGGGCGCTTGCACGTGTCGCACAGCACGCGCACGAGGCGCTGCGCGAGCACAAGGTTCAGCGAGTTGGCGACCAGGTACGGCTCCACCTTCAGGTCGAGCAGGCGGAAGACAGCCGTGACGGATTCTTTCGCGTGGACGCTCGACAGGACCAGGTGACCGGTGATCGCGGCCTGCATGGCGGTGCGGGCGGTCTCTTCGTCGCGGACCTCGCCCACGAGGATGACGTCGGGGTCCTGGCGGAGGCAGGAACGCAGCAGACTCCCGAAGGTGTTGCCGCGTTGCTCGTCGATGGGGATCTGGGTGACGCCGGAGAGCTGGTACTCCACCGGGTCTTCGATCGTGATGACGTTGCGTGTCTGACGGTCGATGCCGCGGATGATGTTGTAGAGCGTGGTGGTTTTGCCGCTGCCCGTTGGGCCGCAGGTGAGGACCATGCCCGAGTCCTGCTCGCAGATGGCGAAGACGCGGTCCTCCATGTAGCCGGCGAGGCCCAGTTCCTTGAGGCTCGCGGGGCTGCCACGCTGGTCCAGCACACGGATGACGAGCTTCTGGCCGTGCATGCTGGGCGTGAAGGAGATGCGGTACTCCACGCGCCGGTCGGGGAACATGATGGAGAAGTGCCCCTCCTGCACCGCGTCGCGCCCCGCGACCTGCATCTGGCACGCGCTCTTGACGACGCCGTAGGCCAGCTCGCCGACGCGCTTGGGCAGTTCCACGATCGGGGCCATCTCGCCGTCCACGCGCATGCGGATGTTGCAGAACTCGTTGCGGGGCTCAAAGTGAATGTCGGTCGCGCGGCTCTTGGAGGCGAGCTGGAGGAGGGCGCGGATGGCGTTGGGGCCGTCGCTGGTGCCCGACATGATGTCTGTGGGGGCGCCGTTGGCGTCGATCATGCTGATGGGCTCGGGGTCCTGCTTGGGGGGCAGGCTCATCATCATCTCGAAGATCTCAAAGAGCCAGCCCACCTCGCGGCTCTGCGTGAGGGAGACCTTGCCCAGGACCTCCGGTGATGCGGACTTGAGGGGCGACGCGACGTGGACCTGCGCGACTTCCTCACCCTTGTTGGCCGTCATCTCGATGAGGAACTCGTGCTGACCGACGCGGAGGACGTCGCCGCTCTTGAGGGGCGACTCTTCAACGCGGATCTCGTTGAGCTTGGTGCCGTTGCGGGAGCCCAGGTCGCGCACGTGGTAGCCGCCGTGGCCGTCGGGCTCGATGATGGCGTGCTTGCGGCTCGCCTGGTCGTCGATCAGGGGCACCGTGTTCTCGGTGCCACGGCCGATCGTGACCTTGGCATCGGAGAGGTCAACAACCTTGCTGGCGCCGCGGAGGGGCTTGAGTTTCCACATGGGCATGGGACTCAATCCTACCGCCGGAATGGGCGTCGGTTGCAGGATGGGGGGCGATCGCGGAGGGGCGGAGGATTAGCGGAGCGACGCGGAGGGCGAGGATGGGATATTGGGCTTTGCTCCAATGAAAGAGGCCCCGTTGTTTACAGGGCCTCTCACTCAGTCACTGCTCACTCCGTCACTCCGTCACTCCTGCCTCACCCGCCGTACACCGCGGGCAGCCCCAGGGCCCGCCGCAGGTTGGCGAGCTGGCCGATGTGCCAGCCGTTGTGCCACGCCGCCTTCAGCAGTGCATCGTGGCGGTCGGTGATCCACCCCTGCGTGTCGATCGCGGCGGGGGCGTAGAGGGTTTCGCTGGTCAGCGTCTGCGCGGCCTGGGCCACGCGCTCGCCCGCATCAGCGAAGGCTTGCGCGACTTCCTCCAGCGCCGGGTAGTCGGCGGGGTTGTCGGTGGGCTTGCTGCTGGTGCCGAAGAGCTTCTCGTAGCCCTCCGGGGGCTTGGAGGATGCGCCGTCCAGGCAGTTGGCGAACCAGTGGTAGCTGGTGGCGAGGTGGCCGAGCGTCCAGATGACGTGGTTGGGGTTGCCCGGGGCCTGCGCGGTCGCCTGGGCGCGGTCAAAGCCCTTGACGAAGGAGTTCACCGTCTCGTGGGTGTACTTGAGGTGGGCCACCGCGCGGTCGCGGATGGTGCCGGCGTCCACTCCCTGCGACTTCGCTCGGCCCTTGGGGGCGCTCGCGTGGCGGCGCGCGGTGATCTTCTTGGGCGCCTTCACGGCCTTCTTGGCCGGCTTTGTGGCGGCTTTGAGAGCGGCCTTGGGGGCGGGCTTCTTCGCAGCCTTCACAGGTTTCTTGGACTTGCCGGCCTTGCGAGCGAGAGTCTTTGCCATGGGTGGTTCCTCCGGGAGTGTGCGTGCCATGCACGGTATCGCGCGTCCCGCGCGGAGTGTCAACCGTTCCGCAAGATCGGGGCGTGGTGCCTCAAGTCCGCCGCCGAACGGTTCGACCTACCATCATCCCCAATTCCCCGGGCACACGGAGGCCCGGGGCACGCACGACCCCTCCGCCGGACATGAGCCGGCGGCGGGAAGGAGTGTCCGACATGTCGAAGACCATCATCGCGCTCGCGCCGGGCGACGGCATCGGCCCGGAAATCATGAACGCCACGCTCGACCTTTTCAAGGCCGCGGGCGTCCTGGACCACCTCGAGTTCCAGCCGGTCGAAATGGGCAAGGACGTGTTCCTGCGGGGTGAGACCCGCGGCATGACCGACGCGGCGGTGCGCGCCGTGGAGGACGCGGGCATTCTCTTCAAGGGCCCTATGGAGACGCCCAAGGGCTCCGGCGGCAAGTCGATCAACGTGACGGCCCGCAAGCTGTGGAACGCCTACGCCAACGAGCGGACGTTCAAGAGCCTGCCGGGCGTGGACACGGTGTACTCGCGGGCGGGGCTCTCGATCGACCTGACGATCGTG
This sequence comes from Phycisphaerales bacterium, assembly GCA_036261855.1. GTDB lineage: Bacteria > Planctomycetota > Phycisphaerae > Phycisphaerales > UBA1924 > BJHL01. The sequence goes on from DATAKA010000140.1 coordinate 24,781, forward strand.
CGGGAGAACATCGAGGACACGTACGGCGGCGTGGAGCACCGGCTGTCGAACGACATGATCCAGTGCAAGCGGCTGATCAGCGCGCCCGGCAGCGACGAGGTGCACCGCTTCGCCTTCCAGACGGCGCGCCGGATGGGGCTCAAGAAGGTCGCGTGCGCGCACAAGGCGAACATCATGAAGATGACCGACGGTCTCTTCCTGAACCGCTTCTACCAGACCGCCAAGGACTTCCCGGAGATCGAGGCCAGCGACGTGATCATCGATGCGCTGTGCATGAACCTGGTGGCCAAGCCCACGATGTACCAGCTGATCGTGCTGCCCAACCTGCAGGGCGACATCGTGAGCGACCTGTGCGCCGGGCTCGTCGGCGGGCTGGGCTTCGCGCCCAGCGCCAACATCGGCAACCATATCAGCATCTTCGAGGCCGTGCACGGCACCGCGCCCGACATCGCGGGCAAGGGCATCGCCAACCCCACCAGCCTCATCCTGTCCGGCATCATGATGCTGCGGCACCTGGGCATCACGCGCCGGGCGGCGATCATCGAGAACGCGCTGCTCGCAACACTGGAGGCGGGCGTGCGCACCGGCGACTTCGGCGACAAGACCAAGGCCCCGGTCAACACCGCCGGGTTCGTCAAGGCCATCGTGGAGCGGCTGGGCCAGGCCCCCAAGACCTACCCCGCCGTGCCCGTGCCCGAGGTGGCGGGCGAGGTGACGTTCGTCCGTAAGCCTCGGCCCATGGCGAGCCAGGTCATCCGGACGTACACGAACATCGTGAGCCATGTGTGCGGATGCGATATCTATCTCGACACGCCGCTGTCGCCCGTGGCCGTGGCCGACGAGATGCAGCGGGCCTGCGCGGACACGCCGTTCACGCTCACGCTCATCAGCAACCGCGGCACGCAGGTGTGGCCCACGGGCAGCGTGTACACCGAGTGCGTGGACTACTACCGCGTGCGGTTCGAGATGAAGAAGGAGATCCCCCTGGGCACCATCGGCCAGAGCCGCGCGGTGGCGCTCATGGACAAGATCGCCGAGAAGTTCACGGTGTGCTCGTTCGAACTGCTGCGGGTGTTTGACGGGGTGAAGGGGTACAGCCTGGCGCAGGGGCAGTAAGGCCGGCGGGGCTTACCTGAGGGCTTACTTGCGGATCATCGGCTGCCAGATGGAGTCGCTGATCTCCTTGCCTGAGTCCTCCTCTTCGATATAGATGAGGAGGTCGTCCACGGACATGCCCTCGAACTTCGCGAGGTCGCGGTACCACTGGTCCATGTGCTGGCCCATCGTCGTTTCATCCAGGCGCCAGCGGCCGTCTTCCTTCAGGAAGTGGACCTTGTCGCCGGTCGGTTCGCCGTCCTGCAGCACCACACCGGTCGCGAAGTCGCCCTTCACAGTGATCTTGCCGAACGCCGTGCTCCACCCGCTGTCGCCGTTCGCAAACCAGCCCTCGTTGGTGGTCCAGACGATGTAGTCCTCGCCGGTCAACACTTCGAGTTGAGCCGCGGAGGCACGGTTGCGGGTCATGAGCACTTGGTGCTTGATGTACGGCCCCAGCGCCCGCACGGTCCGTTCGTCGCTGTAGAGCGCGTGGCGGCGGATGGACTCGTACTGCGCATCCGAGGACTTCGTGACGCACTCCTTCGCCAGTCGCCCGTTCTTGCTGTTGTTGGCCGTGTCGTACTGCACCAGCATCGCGCGGATGGCCTGCGCGTCTTTGTTGTCGCAGCCAACGCCACCGAGAATGCCCGCGGCAGCGATGCAGAGTGCGAGGAATGTGGAGAAACGGCGGGGAATCGCGTGCATGGAGGCAATGTACCACGAACGCGCGGGGTTTGGCAAGGCCACGGTCGGCGACGGCGGCGCGGTTGGGTATGCAAGATTGTGAACTCTGGCGTCCGTGTTTGAGTTCTGTTATATTCGTCCCCGCATGCCCCGCGCTGTTCGGTATTCCGGCTGGCTCCTGCTCTTCGGGGCGGGTGTGTTCCTGTGCGGCGCAGGGATGAGCGTCGATGTGCTCTCGGGCCTGCCCTTTGGGTTGTTCCTGCTGATGGTGCTCTTCGCCGCCGCGGCGATCTCGCACCTTGTTGTCTTTACACTCCCCAGATGGCTTCGGGAACGGCGTAAGGACGGCAGCCGCTGCCCGCACTGCGGCTACACCGTGCCCGCGACGGGCACGCAACTCTGCCCAGAGTGCGGAGCGACAACCACCGAGCGCGAGCGGCGGTCGACGACGGCGGCCTCGGAGGAGTTCAAGCTCTGGCTGACCAAGGCGGCCTTCGTGTGCTTCTGTGCGTTGCCGGTCGCGGGCGTGCTGACCGGTGCGGAGTTCCTGACAACGTGGTACTTCGGCCGCCGCGCGTTCCGCAACTACGAAGCCCTCACGTTTAGCGCTGTGCCGGCCTCGCACTTGAATGATCGATGGGTCATTCCCGCGTACACCGGTGCGCGCGTGCCTGGAGGGTGGTTGTACGAGGACTCCGCAGTCCCCGGCATCCGCCCCGCCATCTTCCGGCCCACACGGTGGACACCGTGGCCCAACGCGGCGGACCTGTTCTATGACGAAGATGAGCGCGGGAGAGGGCGGGTGTTCTATTACTTGGATTGATTGTTGCGAGCGCTGCGATGTCACTCACGCAAACATCGCCGCCACCGCCCGCCCATACACCCGCCGTGCAATCGCCTCTCCCCCGGGCACAGTCCTTGCCAGAAACTCCATCATCACCCCGCTGTTGACCTCCAGAATGCCCCACCCGTCGTGCCACCGATGTGCGGCGCCGGGCACGCCGGCGCTGGATCCGCTGAGCGGATATTGCACCTGCACCACATCCACGCTCCCAAACCGCAGTCCCAGCACCCGCGCCGCGTCGTGCGCGATGCCCCACGCGGGCAGGGCCTTCGCGTCCGCGTCACCCACCAGCCGCGCGCTGGCGCCCTGCCCCAGGTTGTGCCGCCAGTTGGGCATCCGCACCTCGCCCCGCGGCACGACGCGCGTGAGCGCCGAACGCTCGCGCTCCTCAAGGTTTTCCAGCAGCGCCGCCATCGGCAGGCCGCGCAGCAGGGGTTGCCGCGCGAGCAGTTCCAGCAGCGTGCTCTCGCCGTCCCCCGTCACGCACGCGCGGACCTTTTCGTACACGCACTCGCACCCGTCCCCGAGCATGACGAACCGGTACTCGTGCACAATCTCCACAAACGGCGAAACGCATAGCGACTCGGTCCGCTCGAACTGCCGGTAGACCGCCTCCTCCAGTTCCACCACGCTCCGGCACCGCGTCACGCCGCGCCCGCCGGTCCCCTCGTTGTCTTTCACCACCACATCCTGCCCCCACGCGCGGAACGCCGCGAGCAGCCCTTCCCACGTCCCCTTGTGCGGCACGAACTTCGCCATCGAGGGGTGCAAAAACAGCCGGTGCGGCACCACAGGCACGCCACTGCTCGCGAGCACCTCGCTCGTCGCCGCCTTGTCGCAGCAGATCTGGTGCGTCGCCGCGGGGTTCAGGTCAAACGAGTACCCGTGCACGTGCCGCACCCGTGGGATCGGTTTTTCTTTGCCTTCTTCCACCAGCCGCAGGATCCACCCTTCGCCCAGCACATCCACCCGCACGCCGAGTTCCCGCGCGGCTTCCCGCACCAGGCGCGTCATCACGCGCTCGGTGTTCTGCTGGGTGGGCGTGGTGGGGGGTGTGGGGGGCGTGGGGGGTGCCGGGTCCGTGGTCACGCCGCAAGCATAGAAGTGGGGGCCGCCGCGTGATCACGCCCCACCAACCGGGCACCAGCCCCGCTGCCCGCGCTGCCCCGCAACAATCGGCCCATGCAAGTCTCCGAAGTCGTGCCGTTCTTCCAGGCCGCGGGCTCCCTCGCCATCGCGTGCGGCCTCATCTTCACCGCGTACCAGTTCAAGCACCACCAGAGGGCCCTGCGCGTCGCCAACTTCACCAAGATGGTGGAGCTCCAGATGCACCTCCGCGAGATGCGCGTCCGCGACCCCGACCTCGCGAACGTCTACCGCGACGACGTCCGCGACCTCGCCGGCGACCGTGACATCCAGGAGTACTTTTTCAACCTCATGCAGGTCTCGGTCTACGAGATCGTCTGGTACTCCTACCGCGAGGGCGTCCTTCCCGCCGACTACTACCACTCGTGGGAACGCCGCATGCGGGTGATCGCCGCCGAGCCGAGCTTCCGCAAGATGGTCAAAAGCGCGAGCATGAAGATCATGCACGACGACTTCCAGCACTACATCAACCAGCTCGTGGACGCGACGCCCGAACGCACCGCGTAAACGCCCCCCCCAGTCGGTGTCCGCACGGTACCACGACACGCTGGCCATTCGGCGGCATCCAACGCTGCGACACCGGCGAAGCACTGAGAGACCGAAAGGACGGCCATGAGACCCTGCGTCATCTGTCAACTCTTGGTCTGCACTGGCATCGGTGCCGTCATGGCGTCCTGCTCGCGCGGGCCGACCCAACAGCCCGTTCAGCAGCCCGCGGCCCACTCCACGCCCGGCTCCAGCCCGTCCGCCCCCACCCCGGAAGCCACCACCATGCCCACCACCGCCAAGGTCGTGAAGTCCGACGCCGACTGGCGCAAAGAACTCTCCGCCGAGCAGTACCACGTGCTCCGAGAGAAGGGCACCGAGCGTGCCTACACCGGCAAGTATTGGCAGAACGAGCCCGGCCCCGGCGAGTACCGCTGCGCGGGCTGCCAGGCCGTGCTCTTCAAGGGCACCGACAAGTTCGTGAGTGACTGCGGCTGGCCCGCCTTTGACAAGGCCATCAAGGGCACCATCGACTACCACACCGACAAGACCCTCGGCATGGTCCGCACCGAGGTCACCTGCGCCAAGTGCGGCGGCCACCTCGGCCACGTCTTCGAAGACGGCCCGACCGACACCGGCATCCGCTACTGCATCAACAGCGTCTCGATCGACTACGTGCCCGATGCGCCAGCGAATAAGGATGCACCGACCGAAGCCCGCGGCGAGTAAGGCACTTCATTGGATATCGAATGGGGTGATCGCCGCGCCCGGCGATCACCCCGCGGCATTCGACGCAGCTTGCGTTCCACGCTGGTCAATCCCAGATGGTCTGGATGTCCTCGTCTTTCGAACCGTTCCGCGTAATGATCGTGAGCAGGTTGTCCATGCCACTCACATCATCCGGCTCGTCAAAGAACAGGCAGTCCGGTACTGGGGCGCCTTCCCTTCTGGCGTACGGAGTGCTGTCCGGCGACATCTTCGTCTCGAAGTTCACGTGGTTGTCGTTGTACGCGATGTTCCCTTCCCACGTCTTCCGCCCGCCGTGGATGAGCAGCGTCGTGCTGGCCGGGTTGTTCAGAATGGGTTCCCGGGACGAGTCCAGCCCCTTCACCAGCGGCCCGCGATTCCCGATCGCGGCCTGAGTCGCCTCAAACGTGTCCGACCACATCGCCCGCCGCGTCCCCATGAAGTGCGCCTGGGCATAGGACAAGTTGCCCGTCCTTCCCTCGGTAAAGTCCACGCTGAACGCCGGGTCCCACAGCGCCTGCTCGGGCTTCGCTGCCTTCTCGGGCATCGACAGCGCGTACCCGGTGAACTGCACGATGTTCGGGTTCTGCTCCGCGGGCGACACGCACAACTCCGTCGAGAAGAACCCGTTGTAGATGAGCATCGAGATCACGTTCGCCGTCGTGTCCTTGCTCTCCGGCCCTGCATCACCCGGATCGATCGTTGCATTCGCGGCGTCGTACTCCGACGGCACCGGGAACTGATCCCGGTTGCTCTGGGCGAAGAGCACAAGCCCCTGGTGAATCCCCCGCACCTGCGTGCCGTCTTTGATGAATCGGGATCCGCCGCAGCGATTTCTTCCAATTGCCGGCAGCATCACCCCGACCACCACCAGAAAGCACAGCACAACAACCACCACCGTCACCACCGCATCCGCCATCGTCGCGCCCGCGCGCCCATGACACGACCCACGCCTGTTCAAAGCGTTCATACCAAACCTCCAACTTGTCGGCCCGCGGCCCATGGCGCCGTTCCTCCCCCCGCGGGCCGCTGGAGGAGGAACGGGAAAATGGCCGGGCAATCGCCCGGATGCAATGGCTACGGGTGCAGGTGGGTCGCTGGTTCGCTGACAAACTCCCAGCGCACGAAAAAGCCGGACCGTCCCTCGATCGGCCCGGCTCTCGGTTTGCTCTCGCTCCTCCGCCTTCCTTCCGTCGTGCCAGTACACCACCAACACCGACCACTGGCAAGTCGCCCTCGGGTTTTGCACCGACTTTGCACCGGTTCTGCCCCACCAGAGACAAACCGACCCCGTCCAGAACTCTCCGGCCCGACCAGAATCCGGCCCCAAGTGCCCGATTTCCCCCATGCCCCCTCCCCCAAACGCCGAATGGGAGGGGATGGACGTCAACGCCATAGCAGCCCTCGGCACCTCCATGAGTCAGCAATCGCTTTCGAGCGAGGTCTCGACGCGGGTTGCTCGCAAGACGCTCGACGCCCAGCAGCAGCAGGGCGACGCCGCCGTCGCGATGCTCGACGCGGCCACAAAACTTGCGCAAGAGCTGGCCCAGAAGCCCGCCCCCGGCCGCCTCGACGTGACCGCGTAGCCTTCGCCATGCGCGAGGGCGAACTCCTCAACCGCATCTTCGCCCGCTCGGCCACCCTCTCAGACGCCTTCCCCGCCGTGGAAGTCGGCCCCGGTGATGACTGCGCGGTCGTCGTCGCTCCCGGCGGCTCGCGCCTGCTCCTCAAGGTGGATCAGGTCGTCGAGGGCCGCCACTTCACCACCGAAACGCCCCTCGACCTCATCGCCCGCAAGGCTATCGCCCGCGCAGTCTCGGATATCGCCGCGATGGCCGGCACGCCCCTCGCCTCACTCGTTGGCGCAGTGCTCCCACACGGCTACGAGCAATCTCGCGCTGATGCGCTCTACGACGCGCTCCTCAAGTGGTCCCTGCACTTTGGCTGCCCCCTCGTCGGCGGCGACACTGCAATCTTCGCCCGGGGCAGTGGGGGAGTGCTCACCCTCAGCGTCTCCATCATCGGCACGCCCCACGCTGCCCGTGGCCCGGTTCTCCGCGGCGGCGCACGCCCCGGCGACGACGTGTTCGTCACCGGCACCATTGGCGGTTCCTTCCGCCAGCACGCCGACGCCGACTTCCCATTCCCGGGCGGCGGGAAACACCTCACCTTCACGCCGCGCACCCGCGAAGCAACCGCGCTCGCCGACACACTCGGCGAAAGCCTCCACGCCATGATGGACATCTCCGACGGCCTGGGCCTCGATGCCGCGCGCCTCGCGACGCGCTCCAACGCCGCGATCGAACTCGATGCCAACCGCATCCCTCTTTCACCCGGCCAGTCCGATCCTCTCCGCGCCGCCGCGCACGGCGAGGACTACGAACTCCTCTTCACCACTGCCCCGGGCGCGCCCGTGCCAGCCACCATCGCGGGAACGCCGCTCACCCGCATTGGCCGTGTGATCGCGTACGGCACGGGCAACCCCCGCTGCGTGCTCATCCACAACGGCACCCGCACACCTGCTGACGCCCTGGGCTGGGAGCACGCCGGGTGACCCCGCTTGGCCCCCGCACCATCGACCTCAACTGCGACATGGGCGAGCGCCCCGGCGATAACGGCATCGCCGCCGACGTCCGCCTCATGCAATGGGTCACCAGCGTCAACATCGCCTGCGGTGCCCACGCCGGTAACGAACCCACCGCCCGCGCCGTCGCCACCGCCGCCTCGGCCCGCGGTCTCCACATCGGCGCCCACCCCGGCTACCCAGACCCCGCAAACTTTGGCCGCGTTTCTGTGGACATCTCGCCCGCTGCGCTCGAAGCCTCACTCACAGACCAACTCCGCCTCTTCGCCCGCATCGCGTCCGACCTCGCCATCCCCATCACCCACATCAAGCCCCACGGCGCGCTCTACCACGACGTGCTGCACCAGGACGCCATCGCATCGGCATTCACCCGCGCCGTCCGATCCATCTGGAACCAAGGCCGGTGCCCGGTCCTCGTCGGCTTCGCGGGCACACACCGACTCACGCAGTGGCGCAGCGCAGGCTTCTCCGTCGCCGCCGAGGCATTCGCCGAACGCCGCTACGCAGCAGACGGCTCCCTGCTGCCCCGAACCCAGCCCAATGCCCTGATTGAAACCCCCGAAGAGGCCGCCAACCAGGCCCTGGACATCGCCGTCCATCGCTGCGTCTCCGCGGGCGGGCACCTCATCCCGATCGTCGCCGACACCATCTGCATCCACAGCGATTCCCCCGGCCCAGAAGCCACCACCGCGGCCGTCCATGCCGCGCTCGCGCGCGAAGGGTGCGTCGTCAAAGGACTCCGCGGCGGCCGGGAGGTCCCGTGAAGCTGCACAACCTCCTTCGCCCGTCGGGTATCACGGTCAAAGATGATCGCGACAAAAGCGTCCCGGTGTTCGATTGGACCACCGCGCCCGCAGCCATCAAGGAAGACCCGCAACTCGCCGGCATCCAGGCAAGGCTCCACACCCTGGGCTCACCCGGGTTCACCCGCCCATTGACCCGCACCGTGACCGCGTGGATGGTGGCCGTGACGATCGTCAACATAGTTGGAGGAATCCTGCTCAGCAAGCTGGGAATGCCGGCATGGGTTCTCTTTGCGGGCGTGGGGCTGGTGTACATGTTGGTCGTCAGCCGTGGCCACCGGTATGAGTTCCGCAGCGAAGTCGTCACCCTGCTCCTCTCGCACGCGCGGTGCGGCTCGTGCGGGTACACCCTGAACCCAGCCGGTCGCGAAGCAGACGACTGCACCGTGTGCGCAGAGTGCGGCGCCGCGTGGAAGTCCTTTCGCGTCGGTACGCGCGCCGTACCTCAGAGGATCTCCCAGATGACGTCGGCCCGCAAGGCACAGGTCAGAACCGTGGATGGCCGCACCATGGCGATCGACGCCCGTGACCAGTTTGTGCCGCTCAAAACCGTCGCGGAGATCCGCGAACTCGCCGCTCCCGCGTCACGCCTCGAAGAGTGCGCTGTGTCCGTCCGAACCACCCTGCGGTGGGCCGCTCTGCGCGACGCTGGTTTGATGCTGCTGGTCAACGCAGGAATAGCGGTCGGGGCGGTGCTCCTGCGCCCCAAGGCGTGGGGCTGGAACAGCAACACGATCGTCTGGTGCATATTCATGGTTGGCATGTCATTCGGGCTCGCGCGATGGATCATGTGGTTCGGCGGCACGTTCCGCGCGGCCACCCCCGGTGCAGCGCGAGCATTAATCAAGACCATGCTCCATCACGGCTTCTGCCCCAGCTGCGCCGCCGAAATCCACCCCTCGATCAGGGACCGCGCAGGTAACCTTGCGTGCACAAAGTGCGACGCCACGTGGCCATCACGCGAAACCGACCTGTAAGCGTGCCGCCCACCGCCCCGCACTACTATCCCCCATGTTCGTCGACCGCGCCATCATCACTCTCAAAGCAGGCAACGGTGGCAACGGTGCCGTCTCCTTCCGACGCGAAAAAGCCATCCCCAAGGGTGGCCCAGACGGCGGCAACGGCGGTGACGGCGGTGACGTCGTGCTTCAGGCCGAGGGCGGCATGTCCACCCTCTACGACTTCAAGCACCAGCCCCGCTGGGAAGCTCAGAACGGCGACAACGGCGGCGGCAAACAGTGCTCCGGCCTCCGCGGCGAGGACCTCGTCCTGAGGCTCCCCCCGGGCACCATGCTCTTCAACGAAGACACCGGCGACCTCATCCACGACCTCAAAGAGGGTGAACGCGTCATCATCGCCAAGGGCGGCCGCGGCGGCTGGGGCAACGAGCACTACAAGCGCAGCGACAACCAGACGCCCCAGCACGCCGAGCACGGGCTCCCCGGCGAGGAGTTCCGCGTCCGGCTTGAACTCAAGCTCATCGCCGAGGTCGGCCTCGTCGGCCTCCCCAACGCCGGCAAGAGCACCATGCTCGCCGCGCTCACCAAGGCCACGCCCAAGATCGCCAACTACCCCTTCACCACGCTCTCGCCGCAACTGGGCGTGTGTGAAATCGGCCCCTCTCGCCGCATGGTCATCGCCGACATCCCCGGCCTCATCGAGGGCGCAAGCGAGGGCGCGGGGCTGGGCCACGACTTCCTCCGCCACATCGAACGCACCAAGGTCCTTGTCCACCTGCTGGACGTCGAGGCCGACAACCAGCAGTCCCCCGCGGCCAACTACGAGACCATCCGCGCCGAGCTCAAGGGCTACAGCGAACTCCTCGCCGACAAGCCCGAGCTCGTCGTTGTGACAAAGCTTGACCTGCTGCCCGACGACAAGGCCCGCGAGAAGGCCGTCAAGGCCGTCGCCAAGGAGCTGGGCCTCCGCTACGGCAAGGAAATCATCGGCGCCTCCGCTGCCAGCCGCAGCAACCTCAAGGAACTCATGGAGCACGTCTGGAAGATGCTCCATCCCGAGACCTACGAGCAAGCCGGCTGGAAGCAGGCCGCGGCCGAGCCCGGGGCGTAACACCCGCGCACTACTTCATCCGCTGCCGCCCCTTGCCCATCCCGAACCACAGGGCGAGGAACACCGGGTACGCGAGCGAAAAGAACATCGCGAAGCACACGCCAATGAACTGACCGACCGGCGTCTGCTGCTGCGCCCACTTGTTGTCCGGGTTCGCGTCCGCCCACGTGCGCACCGCGCTCATCTGCTTGGCCTGCAGGTAGAGCCCCGCCACCGCGAGCACGATCGCGACCGCCGCGTACAAGAGGTGCAGCATCCGCCCCGAGTCCTTCCGCGCCAGCGTGGTGATGCCCGCGAACAGCAGCACGCCCGCCCACGCCGTGCCCACCCCCATGAGCACCAACTGCAGCGAGCTCGCCCGCAGCACATCAGGCATGGGCGACCCCATCTGCTTCGCCGTCATCTCTGTGAACGACGGTGAGTTCATCCAACTGAAGAAGAAAATACCCCCGACACCGCACAGCAGCCCCAGCGACGCCCACGAGATGCTGATGATGCCAATCACCATCGGCCACGTGGGGCGGTCGACAAAAAGCTCAGGATGATCCGGGTCAAAGGGTGCAGTCTCGGTGGACATGTTTCCTCCCCAAGGTCTTGAAGACCGGAGCGATTGGGCTCGATGCCTTGATGCCGCGTGCCCCGGTGCCTTCTTCTGCGTCACGCTATCCCGGTTTCACTCCCACTCAATCGTCGCCGGCGGCTTGCTCGAAATGTCGTACACCACCCGGTTCACGCCCCGTACCTCGTTGATGATCCGGTTGCTGATCCTCGCCAGCAGGTCGTGCGGCAGCCGCGACCAGTCCGCGGACATGAAGTCCTGCGTGTCCACAGCCCGCACCGCCACCGTGTTCTCGTACGTCCGCCCATCGCCCATCACGCCCACGCTCTGCACCGGCAGCAGCACCGCGAAGACCTGGCTGGTCTGCCGGTACAGGTTCGCCGCGACGATCTCTTCGAGCAGAATCTCATCCGCCTCGCGCAGCACGTCGAGCTTCTCTTTCGTCACCTCGCCCAGCACGCGCACCGCAAGCCCGGGTCCGGGGAACGGGTGCCGCCACACGATGTGATCCGGCAGCCCCAGCACCTGCCCCAGCTTCCGCACCTCGTCCTTGAACAACTCCCGCAGCGGCTCCACCAGCTCAAAGCCGAGCTCCGCCGGCAGCCCGCCCACGTTGTGGTGCAGCTTGATGCCCGCCGCGGTCCCCGCGTGCCCGTGCCCGCTCTCGATCACATCCGGGTACAGCGTCCCCTGCGCCAAAAACTTCGCGTTGGGGATGCTCCTCGCCGCGTGCTTGAACACCTCGATGAACCGGTGCCCGATCCGCGTGCGCTTCACCTGCGGATCACTCACGCCCGCCAGGTCCGCCAGAAACTCCCCCTCCGCCCGCGCAGTCCGCAGATCAATCCGGAAGTGATCGCGGAACGTGCTCTCCACCATCTCCCGCTCACCGTTCCGCAAGAGCCCGGTGTCAACAAACACGCAGTGGAGCTGCTTCCCGATCGCCTTGTGCAGCAGAGCCGCCACCACCGCGCTGTCCACACCGCCCGAGAGCCCGCACACCACGTCCGCGTTCCCCACCTGCTCGCGCACCTTCGCCGCGGCTGTCTCCGCATAGTCCGACATCCGCCACGTCCCGCGGCAGCCGCACACCTCATAAATGAAGTTCCGCAGCAGGTCCGACCCGTGCGGCGTGTGCGTCACCTCAGGGTGAAACTGCACGCCATAGAACACGCGCCCGGTGGACCCCTTCATCACTACCGCCGCGTTCGGGCACGTCTGCGTGCCCGCGATCGTCTCGAACAGGTCGCCCGCCGTGCTCACCTGGTCGCCGTGGCTCATCCACACCGTCGTCTTGTCGGGGATTCCCTGGAAGATCGGCGACTTCCCCGCCAGCGACAGGTTCGCCCGCCCGAACTCCCGATGGTCCGACCCGATCACCTTCCCGCCCAGCAGGTGCGCGGCGAGCTGCATGCCGTAGCAGATGCCCAGCACGGGCACGCCCAGGTCAAAGATCCTCGGGTCGCACGTTGGCGCACCCTTCTCATACACGCTCGCCGGCCCGCCCGAAAGGATGATCCCCTTCGGCTTCATCGCGCGCAGCTCGTCGGGCGAAATCCCCGGCGCAACCAGCCACGAGAACACCCCCGCCTCGCGCACCCGCCGCGCGATCAACTGCGCGGTCTGCCCGCCAAAGTCCAGGATCGGGACAACTTCATCATGCTGAGGAACGGTGATGCGTGGGGCTGCCATGGAGGCGGGGAGCATAGACCCCGGCGGACCAGACCACCAAAGTGGTCGATTCTGCACACGAACGAACCCACTTCTCCACATTCTTCACCCAAGTAGGGGTATATTCCGGCCCGCCGCCTTCATATCCCCTTGACGCCCCGCGCCAGTCGGATAAGTTGGGCAATCCAGCCAAGCCCCTTGGTCGTGCGGGGGGCGCAGCCGACGGCTGGGTTTCTCGTGGCCGCGGTTCTCGCGGAATGTGTTTGACGAGGGTACTTCGGGGGTGGGGGTATCACCCATGGACGAATCTGTCAGCCGTGCGTCCGCACATCCGGCGCCTCTGGTCACCGACGACAAAATCGTCGCCGCTGAGGGCATCGTCAAGTGGTTTGATCCGCGCAAGGGCTTCGGTTTCATCGTCGGCCCCGCCGGGCAGGACGTCTTCGCCCACTTCTCCGTCATCGCAGGCGACGGCTTCCGCGCACTCCACGACGGCAGCACCGTCGAGTACGACGCCGTGCGAGGCGACGACGGCCGCTGGAAGGCCACACGCATCGTGAGAGGCGCCCACGTCGAAGTCACCGACCACGGCCGCCGCCACCAGCAGCCGAACACCGGCTACACGCGCTCACCGCGCCGCTGAACCGTGCAAACGCCCCCGAATCTCGCACCCCCTAATCTCGCCCCATGACCGGCGTGGGATGGTTCTTCATCGGTGTGGGCCTCGGCGTCGGCGCCACGGTCCTCGCCGCGCGCTGGCAGGTCCGCCGCGTCCTCGCCAAGCAGCTCGCCGCGGAGCGCCGGGCACGCAGCGCCGAACGCCTCGCGGAAGTGGGTGCCATGACCGGCGGCCTCGCCCACGAAATCAAGAACCCCCTCTCCACCATCGGCCTCAACGCCCAGCTCCTCGCCGAAGGCATCGAGGAACTCCCCGAAGACGCACCGGCAAGCCCCGACACCAAGCTACGCCTCATCCGCCGCCTCGCCAGCCTCCGCCGCGAGACCGAGCGCCTCCGCGGCATCCTCTCAGACTTTCTCTCCTTCGCCGGCGAGATGCGCCTCGACAAGAAAGAGACCGACCTCAACGCCCTCGTGCAAGACCTCGTGGACTTCTTCCAGCCCCAGGCCACAAACCAGGGCGTGAACCTCCGCGTGGACCTCACCGACGGCCCCCTCACCGCCCCGCTCGATGCCGGCCTCATGAAGCAGGCCGTGCTGAACCTCATGCTCAACGCCGTGCAGGCCATGGCAACGCCCCCCGCGCCCGCCACACCCCCCGCACCTTCCACCGGCACGCCCGTACGCCCCAAGGAACTCATCCTCCGCACCCGCCGCGCCGACGCGGTGCCGGGCACCAAGGCCGAGCCCGCCATCGAGCTCCACGTCATCGACACCGGCCCCGGCATCCCGCAGGATGTCATCCCCAAGGTCTTCCAGCCCTACTTCACGACCAAGGCCGGCGGCAGCGGCCTGGGCCTGCCCACCACACGCCGCATCATCGAGGCCCACGCCGGCCGCATCGACATCCACACCTCCGAAGGCCACGGCACAGACTTCACCGTCATCCTGCCCCTCACCACCGAAGGGGCCGCGCCGTGACCGCTCCGCACACACCGCAACCCATCGTCCGCGTCGACGGCCGCCGCTTCCTCACCGAGGACTTCCACGATGTTTTCAACGAGGCCTTCGGCTTCCCCGCGTTCTACGGCCGCAACATGAACGCCTGGATCGACTGCCTGACCTCGCTGGATGCGCCCGCCGACGGCATGACCAGGGTCACCGTGCCCAAGGGCGGCGTCCTCGTCCTCCAGATCGACCACTTTGAGCACCTCAAGCACCACCGGCCGGACGTCGTGGACGTCATCGTGGAATGCGCCGCGTTCGTCAACTGGCGGCGCCTGGAACAGAACACCCCCGCTGTGATCGCACTCTCCTTCGGTGACTAGCCATGCCCGCCGCATGAAGTGGAACCGCCATTAACTCCTCCGCATCTTCCTTAAGAGGCTCGGGCGCCAGCCCGAGCACCCGTCCGCGCACTCCGCTCACAACCCACCCGCCCCGCCCCCAAACGAGCCAGCTCAACGCCAGCGGCCGCGGCGTGGCGCCAGGCGCCCTACCGAGCGGCTCCCTGCGCCAACGCGCAAAGCACCACGCAGTCTGAACGACTGCACATGGCCCATCGTCCTCCGCCCATGCGCTCGCACGATCCCATCCCGTGCTTATAAGACAACCCACTCCCAGCCAACCGGAATTCGTCCGAAGTTCTCCCCACTTTCCTTGCAAACCCGCACCCATGGTGCATCTTCTCTCAGACGTACGAGCGTCCGGAGGTGGCCCCATGGAGACGCGGAAGTCGGCGATCATCACGGCGGGCCTCGCCCTCAGCCTCGCGACCGGGGCATGGTTCGACAAGTTCTTCTTCTTGCGTGGCTCCCCCATCCTGCTCGCGGTGACAAAGAGTGGGAGCAACTACACATTCTTCGCCAGCGTGGGCGGGACGGAGGTCTCAGTTCGAGCCGAAACGCTCAGCGGAGTATCGGTCAGCCCGTCCAAGGTGAAGTTCGGGAACTCTGCGGGCGTCCATCCCGAGTCCATGTACTGGTACGGCGGCAAGGTGGATGTCAACACCGCCGAGTCCTCGACAAGCGTATCAGAGAGCCTGCACACGCTCAGTTTCTTGGCATTGGAATGAACATCGTCCCGGGGAGAAAAATCATGAAAATCATCGCTCTTTGGTTGCTGGCCTGCGCAAGCGGAACATGTGCGGCACAGACGTTTCAGGGAATCGGAGTTCTGCCCGACCAGCCTTCGAGCAACGCGACCGCATTGTCCGGGGACGGTTCCACAGTGGTAGGACGAACTTCTCAGATCGGGTTTCAACGATCTTGGCGGTGGACATCCGGGGCAGGCATGAGCCAGATTCCAGTTCTTGCTGGTGCCGCGACGGATGAAGCACGGGACGTGTCCTACAACGGAGACTTGATCACTGGGCTCGGAGGAACATTCCCGTCGATCAATGGGTACCGATGGTCAGCAATCGGCGGAACGACGACCATTCCGGGTATCGGCGATGTACAAGGTGCGTCGTCAAATGGCGCTGTTGTCGTTGGCCGCACCACCGACGCCGACACCCAAGCCCGGCGCTGGTCGCTTGCCACCGGCACTCAAGGCTTTGGCACGCTCTCCGGCACGCCGCTCGGGCTTGGTACGACCGCGTCAGCAAACGCGGCCAACGCCGATGGGTCCATCATCACCGGCTCTGCACGCGTGACGATCTCCGTCACGCCCCCCGTGCCACAAGTCATCCTTTCGCCGTTCATCTGGGACGCTGTCAACGGCGCACGCACGATGCCGCTCGCGAGTGGTTCCCTATTGGAGGGCACCTCGCACGACATCACTCCCGACGGCAGCATCATCGTCGGCTTTGCAAACAGCCCACAAGGCTCCATCTTCCGATGGACACAAGTTGGCGGCTACCAGTTCATCCAGCCACTCATCCTCCCAGGCTCGTCCGGCACTCCCCGCACCTCCGCCGACGGCAACGCCATCATCGCGGGCCTCAACTACTGGAGCCCCTCCACCGGCGTCATCACTATCCAGCAACTCCTGACTCAGTCCGGCTGCGACTTTACCGGCTGGACACTCACCGGCGCTGTCGGCATCTCCGACGACGGCCGCACCATCGCCGGAAACGGCACCAGCCCCACCGGCCAGACCCAGGCATGGATCGCGACTGTGCCCACCCCCGCCGCCGCGCCCCTCCTTGCTCTCGCCGCCTTCGTACGCCGCCGCCGCAGGTCATAGCACCCGCCTGGCACGCGGTGCCGCCATCGCCAGCGACCTGCAGCCACTCTTGTCAACTCCCGCGACGGTGTGCCGCTCACCCCACCCCCCGGGGATTTTCGCGCGCATCGACACGCTTTGTGCGACGAACTCCCAAATTTGTTCGGGTTTTGATTGCTTCCCGCCCGCTCCCGGGTATTGTCTACGATGATCGTAATTTGTTAGGGTAATCGCACGCCCGCACCTTGCTCGCAACCGCACATCCACACCGCTCACCGAAAGGGGGAAAACACCATGGCCACCGCACTGCCCGCCAATCTTCTGCTCGCCGCGGAACTCATGGACCGCCCGGTCCTCGCACGCCTCCTCCAGAGCGCCCTCGCCGTCCTCGACGAGATCGCCCGCACCTCCAAAGACCCCCTCCAACGCCGCCTCGCCGCAACGACCATCGTCAAGGTCGTCACCCAGCGACCGCCCACGCGCCCAGCACACCAACCCGCGCCCACCCCGGCGGCCAAACCCCCCGAAATCCCGCCCGTTCCCATCGCGCACACCACACACCCGCAGCTCTCGCGCGAGGGCACCAACCACAGCCACCTCCATGACGCGTCCACTGTCCCCCTGAGCACCGCCCCGCCCACACTCCGCCCCTTTAGCGCGCCACCCGCCCCCGCTGCGGCGCTCCTTGCAGCCCTCGCCCGCTCCAGCGCCCCCTGACCCCCATGTCTGTGCCGGGCACCCCCACGCTCCGCGGGGCCGCACATCCGACCACTGCTGCTCTCCTGTCGCTCCAACACCCTCCGTCTGCCCCCTCGCGCCCCGCGGCTATGCTTATTGAGGATTGATTCTCAATAAGGAACCGCCGCGTGACGATGACGCATGGAATGCAGGCCGCAATGTCGCCTTGGACAGCACGGGCAGCCCTCACGGCCCGGCCCTGCGTCGCCGTGTGCGCCATGGTCGCCGCGGCCACCCTTCCGGCCCAATCCACCCCAGCCCAAACCCCCGCCCCCGCCCCCCAGCGTTCCACCGCCGCCAAGGCAGCAGCGATCGATGTCGTCGTCACCGTGCCCCCGCTCAAAGGCCTCATCGAGCCCCTGCTCCCCCCGGGCAGCCGCGTCACGACGCTCATGAAGCCCGGCCGCAGCGAGCACGGCTATGAGATGACGGCCGAAGACGTCGTCCGCGTCGCCAAGGCCGACATCTTCATCTACGTGGGCGCAGGCCTCGAGGCCCACGCCGAGAAGGTGCTGGACAAGCGCCGCGCAAAGCAAGGGACGCAGCGCTCCGGCGTCGTCTGCTTTGCAGAAGTGGTGGGGGACGCCAAGGTCCGCGAGGTCCAGGGCCACGAGTGCACCGACGACCACCACGACCACGACCACGACCATGACCATGATCAT
>DATAKA010000148.1:0-8927 GCA_036261855.1 Phycisphaerales bacterium
AGCGCACCTTCGACACCGTGCCCATCGACCAGGCCACGCAGTACGCGGCGGAAGACGCGGACGTTGCCCTGCAGCTCCGCAACATCATGCTGCCGCAGCTCAAGGCGATGGAACTGCTCCCGCTCTTCCGGGATGTCGAAATGCCGCTGGTGGAAGTCCTCGCCGAACTCGAGTGGAACGGCATCCTCGTAGACCCCAGGGAGCTCGACCGCCAGCGCGAACGCATCCAGAAGGAGATCGACTCGCTCCTCACGCAGATCGCGCACCATGCGAAGGCCGCGCTCGGCCGCACCTTCGACCCCGACAGCCCCAAGCAGCTCGCGACGATCCTGTTCAACAAGGACAGCGACGAGCCGCCGGGCCTGGGCCTCAAGAGTGTGAAGAAGACCAAGACCGGCAACAGCACCGACGCGGAAGTGCTGGAAACGCTGGCCGAGGACCCGGCCATCACGACGCCGATCCCGCGCCTCATCCTTGAGTACCGCCAGCTCGCCAAGCTCGTCTCCACGTACTTGGTCGCGCTCAAGGACGCCATCCATCCACACACGCACCGCATCCACTCCTCGTTCCACCAGACGGTCGCCGCCACCGGCCGCCTCGCCAGCAGCGACCCCAACCTCCAGAACATCCCCATCCGAACCGATGTGGGTCGCGACATCCGCAAGGCGTTCATCGCGCCGCCGGGACGCGTGCTCGTCACGGCGGACTACTCGCAGATCGAGCTGCGCCTGCTCGCCCACCTTTCCCGCGACCCCGCGCTCATCGAAGCCTTCAAGCAGGGTGAAGACATCCACACCGCCGTCGCCGGGCAGATAGCAGGCAAGCTACCCAAGGACGTCACGCGCGAAGAACGCAGCGGCGCGAAGATGGTCAACTTCGGGATCGTCTACGGCATCACCGCGTTCGGCCTCGCCCGCCGCCTCAAGATCGACCAAAGCAAGGCCGCCGAGATCATCGACGGCTACAAGCGGCGCTTCGCGGGCATCACCACGTTCCTGCAGGAGTGCGTCGCGCAGGCGCAGGCCAAGAGCTACGTCACGACCATCCTCGGCCGCAGGCGCCCGATCCCCGATATCGAGAGCACCAACCCCAGCCGGCGTGCGCTGGCGGAGCGACTGGCGATCAACTCCGTGGTCCAAGGCTCCGCCGCAGACCTCATCAAGCTCGCGATGGTCCAGATCGAGCAAGACCTCGCTCGCGCCCGGTCCCTCCCCCCCGGGGGGAGGGCCGGGGAGGGGTTGGCAGACAGCGCTGCGCTCCGCAGTGCTCTCATGCTCCTCCAGATCCACGACGAACTCGTCTTCGAAGCCTCGGAGGAGCACGCCACAGCCGTGCAGGCCTTCGTCACGCACCGCATGGAGAACGCGATGACGCTGCTCGTGCCGCTGAAGGCGGATTCGAGCATCGGCAAGAACTGGTACGAGGGGAAGTGAATTCCTGAAGAGGCTCAGGCGCAAGCCTGAGCACATGCCGTCACTTGCTCGGGCTTGCGCCCGAGCCTCTACCATCGACCCGATGCCCCGCCGCTACCTCCTCATCGCCCCCTGCCGGGACGAGTCGCACTACATGCGGCGGACGCTCGACTCCGCCCTCGCCCAGACCGTCCGCCCCGCGCTGTTCGTCGTCGTTGACGACGGCAGCACCGACGACACCCCGAAGATCCTCGCCGAGTACGCCGCCAAGCACCCCGGCCTCTTCCTCATCATCACCCGCAAGAATCGCGGCGCTCGGGCCGTGGGCCCGGGCGTCATCGAGGCCTTCTACGAGGGCTACCGCGCCGTGAAGGACCGCATCGAGGGCCACGGCGGCGGCGACTTTGACTACCTCTGCAAGCTCGACCTGGACCTGGACCTCCCCCCCCGCTACTTCGAGACGCTCGTGGAACGCATGGAGGCCAATCCGCGCCTCGGCACGTGCAGCGGCAAGGCCTACATGCCGACGGACCCCACCGACCCCAACTCACCCCTCGTGAGCGAGTTCCTGGGCGACGAGACCAGCGCGGGCATGACCAAGTTCTACCGCGTCACCTGCTTCAAGCAGATCGGCGGCTTCGTGCGCCAGGTCATGTGGGACGGCATCGACTGCCACCGCTGCCGCATGCTGGGCTGGATCGCCGCGAGCTGGGACGAGCCGGACCTGCGCTTCACGCACCTGCGCCCCATGGG
Organism: Phycisphaerales bacterium; assembly: GCA_036261855.1. Classification (GTDB taxonomy): domain Bacteria; phylum Planctomycetota; class Phycisphaerae; order Phycisphaerales; family UBA1924; genus BJHL01. Next base: position 2,166 of record DATAKA010000148.1, read on the forward strand.
CTCCAGCCACAAAGGCATCTTCACCGGACGCATGCGCCACGGCTTCGGCCAGTGGTTCATGGGCACGAGCCTCGCGTACATGACGGCGAGCGCGATCTTCCGGATGACCAAGCGCCCCTTCATCGTGGGCGGCGCGGCCATGTGGTGGGGCTACGTCAAGAGCATGCTCGCCCGCGAGGACCGACTCGAAGACCCTGACTTCCGCGCGTTCGTGCGATCGTGGCAGTGGAGCTCACTCTTCAAGGGCAAACGCCGCGCGACCGCCGAAGTGAACGAACGCCAGGCCAGGGAATGGAACCTCGGTCGCGAACCGCTGCCGATGCCGCTCTAGATCAGCCTTCATGGCCGACGGCGACGCACCCTGCACGCGGCGGCCAGCATCCCAAGCCCCAAGGCCCCCGGCGACGGCACCAGAACTTCAAACCCGTATGCATCGCTCCAGTAGTACCCCGATTCGTCCCCCACGGGGTGCGGCGTCATCGTGCCATCCACCCACAGGTCCGCACCCGCAATAACCAGGCGGTAGTCCGCGGGGTGGTCTTGAAAGAAGAGCCACTCCGCCGGCGTGAGCGTGTACGTTGTCACGCTGTCCACGTACTTGCTCCACACAACGGTGTCGAGCGTGCTGTCCAGGAACAGCAGCCGGAAGTGCTCGTTGGCCCCGTTGTTCTGGGCGAACCAGTCAAAGGTCGGGGCAGGGTCGCTCGCGATCAGCACCTGGTCGGAAAACGCCGGCGCGGGCGACACGCCGTACTGCTGGAAGATCGCGCCGTAGTCCACGATCGTGCGGATGTCGGTGCCCAGGTTGACAGAGTGATTCCAGATATCCGCCAGCGTGTTGGGGTGCCGGTCCGGGCCACCGCCGACCACCGGGATGCTCATCGCCCTGATCTGACCGTACAACTCCGTGAATCCAATAGAGACGCGGTCGTGCGGCTCGTTCGCGGGGTCGGCGAGGTCCCACAGGATTCGGTACACCGCCGCCTCGTCGCCCTCGCCCTGGTTGGCCGTGTTGGGCGTCTCAAGGTTGCGCGAGAATGCCGTTGCACCGGAGGTATCCGTGTAGATCGTATCGCCCGTGTTCGGCACAAGCGGCATGGTCTGGCCCGCAGGGTCGTAGTTATTGCTGGCCACGCCCGACCACGTCGCGAACCCCTCACCCCATGCGAGGCGTGAACCCGCGTTCTTGCCGAGCGCGGGGATGCTGGACACACCTGATGAATGCGCCCCACCCGGTGAAGCCGTCAGCCCGTCGAGGTTCTCCAGGTAGTGCGAGTACTCGTGTTCGAGCACATCCCAGTCGTTCTGATGGCCGGGACCGATCTCAAGCCGCCCCAGCGGGAACCCCGCACCGGCCGACGCGGGCCGCACATACCGGGAACCGGCAACCGAGCGTGGGTACAGCACCGGGATCTGCAGCGGCGGCGCGGCAGGGCTACGCGCATGACTGCCCCAGTACTGGCCTGTGTACATCGCGTCCAGGATGCTGAACGCGTTGTTGCTCACCGCGCCAACCGGCGTGACGACGTTGCTGCCACCGGGGAACGGCAACGTGCCCGGGAAGAAGCTGAACGCACCGTACGTGTTCGCAGCGGTGGCGTCCGAACTCACAAACGCAGAGCCGTTGCTCGCGAACGGCACCACGGAGTATCCGGTCGCCCCGGGGCGGAAGAACACGGTGGCGGAGTACAAGCCCGCGTCATTGGCGCTGACAAACCCAATCGGGGACGAGCCCAGCATCGGGTTCTCTTCTATGACCCACACATCCACGCCCCGCATGCCGTGTGTGACGCCGCCCGTGTCCGTCCACGATACGGAACCCGATATGATCGTCCCCCAGGCGCTCCCAGCCGCGACCGCAACGACCCCCAACGCCACGCCATTGATGGTCCGCATGTCTTGACTCCTCTGACGGTTTCACCCTATCAGAATGTCCGCTTTTGTCCATGCCCGCTCCAGGGCATTCATCACGGAATCTCGCCCACCATCTGTCTGTGCCGAACCCAACGCCCCATCTTCCCTCGCTGCCGTCGATCGATCTGATGGGCGTCCCCCTGCACGCACTCAGCACTGAAGAAACCCTCACACGAGTGATCACCGAAGCCCAGGCCCACCGCGGCGGCTGGGTCGTCACACCCAACCTCGACATCCTGCGGCAGCTCGTCACCAACACAGCGACGCGAGAACTCTGCTCGGGCGCGACCCTGTTCGTGGCCGATGGCATGCCCCTCATCTGGGCCAGCCGCCTCCAGCGAACGCCCCTCCCCGAGCGCGTCACCGGCAGCGACATGGTCTTCTCGCTGACCCAGCGCGCTGCCGAGGCAGGTCTGCGCCTCTCTCTCGTCGGTGGTGACATCATGCCCGATGGCACCCGCGTCGCCGACATCACCGCGTCCAAACTCCGCGAGCGTTTCCCCGCCCTCACCATCGCCAGCGTCGATGCCCCGCCCTACGGCTTCGATGACACCTACGTCGCCGGTCTCACCCAGCGCCTCGTCGATGCGCGCCCGGACATCGTCTACGTCGCCATCGGCTTCCCCAAGCAGGAAAAACTCATCGCCCGCCTGCGGCCCCACCTGCCTACCGCGTGGTTCCTTGGCATCGGCATCTCCTTCTCCTTCGTGACCGGCGACGTCCAACGCGCCCCACGCTGGATGCAGCGGGTGGGCCTTGAGTGGGTCCACCGCATGGCACAGGAACCCGGCCGCCTTGCAAAGCGCTACCTCGTCCACGGCCTGCCCTTCGCCGCGCGGCTCTTGCTCACCAGCGCCTGGCGGGGCGTCACCGCATGATGCCTCGGTGCGTGATGCCTCGGTGCGTGGTTCCTTGATGCCTGCCCGTGCTCGCACCCGCCATTACACTGTCTCCGCAATGCGCGTCCTCCTCACTGGCTCCACCGGCTTCATCGGCGCACGCGTCGTCACCGCACTCGCCGCGGCCGGCCACACGCCCATTCTTACCTCTCGTGCCGGCTCCCCCACCACTACCACGATCGACCTGACCGATCTCCGCACCATCGCTCCGGCCCTTGCAGCCACCCGCCCGGACGCCGTCATCCACTCCGCCGCCGTGCGCGACCTCGCGCAGTGCGAACGCGAGCCCGACCTCGCACGATTGGTCAACCTCGAAGCGACCAGGCACATCGCACGCGCGTGCCAATCCAACGCCATCACCCTCGTCTTCGTCTCTACCGATCAGGTTTTCGACGGCACCACCGGCAATTACAGCGAGTCCGCGCCCACCAACCCCGTCAACGTCTACGGCGAAACCAAGGCCCGTGCCGAGGAAGCAGTTCTCGCCAGCGGCGGACGCGTGGCCCGCGTCGCCCTGACGCTCGGCCACTCCAAGGAAGGCACCCGCTCCCCCAACGAGCACGTCGTGAACGCCCTTCGCGCAGGCCAGCCGTGTACCCTCTTCACCAACGAGTACCGCACACCCATCCACGTGGATGATGTCGCCACCGCGCTCGTCGAAATGCTGACCATCGCCACCCCCATCCTGCACCTCGGCGGCCCCGACCGCGTGAACCGGCTCGACCTCGGCCTCGCCATCGCCCGCGCGTACCGCCTCGAAACCACCCTCTGCACGCCCGCTACCTCCAACAACTCCTCCGCACTCCGCCGCGCGCCCGATACCTCGCTAGAAACATCGCTCGCGCAGAAAGTGCTCTCGGCTCCCCCGCGCCCATTGGCCGCAGCGATCGAAGCGCTTGTCCGCACCGACCCCGCCCGATAACTCAATCCCGCTACACATCACCCTGATCGTCGAACCCGAGGCTCCCCGCCAACGTTGTGGATGCACCGCCCTCCGGGGATCGCCGATGGTTGTGCCATGTCCACCCCGCACCGTGCGCGGGGCGCGGTCGTCGTAGACTTCTCGGAACCACTTTCAGACTTGCCGATGGGGGACGTGCACACTAATTCCGCTCTAATGCCTGAAGAGAACGGCACTTACCGGTCCGCCACGCCCGGCGCACGCCGACCCAGTTGGGGTGAGTCGCTCCGCGCTCTGGTGGTGCTGTCCGGCGGCGTCCGGGTCAATGAACTGGTCGCCGGGCTTGGCCGAAGCCTTTTGGACCTGCCGCTCTCTCCAGATGCCACGATGCTGACGCACTGGCGGGATCAGGCCGCGGCTTTGAGCGACAGCCTGCCCGGTCGCTCGGTCCCGCTATCGCTCCGGGCGATCGTGAGCAAACCCAGCACCCTCCCGAGCAGCGTGCCCGCGACGGAGCGCGTCAGCGTGAGTGTTGAGTATGACCGCGTCGAACTCCGCGGCACCGGCGGTCTCTTGCGAGACTTGGCGGAAGACTACGCGGACGACGATGCCATCCTGGTGGTCCACGGCAACCAGGTGCTGGTGCGTCCGTTGCCGGAGTTGTTCGCTTCGGTGGCGGCGACCGACGCCGACATCGTGCTGCACGCCGAGCCCGATGGCTCCAGCAGTGGCCTGCACCTGATGCGGTGCAGCGCACTGCGCGACATCCGCGCCAAGGGCTACATCGACCTCAAGGAGCAGGCCCTGCCCGGGCTGTCGGCCACCCACCGCATCCGCACGGTGCGCAGCAGCGGGCCCACGGGCCTGCGTGTGCGCACGCTGGAGCAGTATGTGCGTGCCCTTCGCGCCCTGACGACGGGCGACATCCTGGACCGCCCGGACCCGTACGCGGAGGAATGGGCACGGACGTTCTCGCTGGTGCAGGTGGGCTCGACGGTCGATGCCTCCGCGATCATCCACGACTCGGTCATCATGCGCGGCGCGACGGTCGGCGCGCGGAGCGTGATCGTGCGCTCGCTCGTGTGCGAGGGCGCCCGCGTCGCCCCGGGCTCCACCATCTTTGACTCGGTGATCCCCTCGCCACAATCCGCACGCCAGACGGCCGGGAGGTTGGCATCATGAAGGTCGTGAACACCAGCCGCTGGGAGCCTTGGCACCTGTGGGGAACGATCGCGCTGACCGCGGCGGGCCTGGCCCTGACGTGGCCCATCTGGAGCGACATTTACACCATCGCCAACAACGACGAGGAGCAGAGCCACATCATCCTGGCCCCGATCGTCGCCGTGTGGATGTTCTGGGCCAGGAAGTCCCGCCTGCGGAACTGCCCCCCGGGCGGCACGTTCATCGGGCCCCTCATCGTCGCGCTGGGCTGGGCGGCGTCGGCACTGGGTTATTACCAGAACATCGAGGCCGCGTGGCACGCCGGAGCGGTCGCGATCGTCGTCGGCTGCATTCTGACGGTGCTGGGCAAGAACATCCTGTTCAACTTCCTGCCGGCGTTCGCCGTGCTTGTGTTCCTCGTGCCCATCCCGGGCGTGATCCGCACGGAAATCGCGATGCCGCTGCAGACCGCCACCGCCAGCGCGACCCAGGTCATCATGGAGACGCTGGGCTGGAACGTGGAGCGTGCCAACAACGTGCTCCGCATCAACGGCGTGGACGTCACCGTCGCGGAGGCCTGCAACGGCATGCGCATGGTCTTCGCGCTCATCCTGGTTTCTTACGCCTTCGCCTTCTGCATGCCGTTCCGCACGACAACCCGCATCATCATCCTGATGGCGTCGCCGCTGGCCGCGCTCGTGTGCAACGTCCTGCGACTCATCCCCACCGTCCACATCTACGGCTCGTACTCGCTGGAAACGGGCGAAAAGTTCCACGACATCTCCGGCTGGCTCATGATCCCCGTCGCGTTCATGCTGCTCATGGGCGTGCACAAGGTCCTCAAGTGGTCCCTCCTCCCCGTCATGCGGTACAACCTCGCGTACGACTAAGCCCCCCAATCCAAACACACCGTGCGTTCCATCACCCTCATCCTCACCGTCCTGCTCCTGCTGGGCTTCTACGCCGAGTCGGCGACGCACCCGACCCGCGCATCCGCCGCGCCGTACCACGCGCGCGTCGCCACGACCGCGGCACAGATCCCGCTCTCCACCGGCGACTGGCTCGGCGCCGACAACACCGACAAAGTCCCCCCCGCCGCCATCAAGATGCTCCGCCCCAACGTGCTCTTCGGGCGCTCCTACACCAACGACGCCCTCAACGTCCGCGCACGCGTCACGTTCATCCAGTGCACCGACTCCCGCGACATGGGCGGCCACTACCCGCCCGTGTGCTACCGCGCCCAGGGCTGGGAAGTCACCAAGTCCGACGCACCCGACGGGGCCCCGGGCCAGCCCCTCACCCTCGTCGCCGGCGGGCGGAGCATCCCCGTTCGCGAGTACCGCTTCCGCATGTCCAGTTTTCCGGCGGACATCAACATCCGCATCTACTCCTTCTTCATCATCCCCACCCGCGGCATCGCCACCACGCTGGACCCCGTGCGTGACGCGGCGGCGGACGCCTCGCTCCGCCTGTTCGGGTCGGCGCAGGTCCAGGTCATCACCGACGCATCACTCCCCGACGAACTCGCGCGCAGGGCCTTCGCCGACCTTGTCGCGCCCATGCTCCCGCTCATCGAAGCGGTCGAGCACACCCAGGTAGAGCAGACGGAGGGCACCCCATGAGCGACTTCCCCACCAATGGCCAGCACTACCCCCCGCAGCCCCCCCATCCCTCGCTGCCGCACGTCCCCCCGCACCAGCAGTACGCGCTCCCGGGCTCCTTCCAGCCGCAGGACTTCGGCGCACCCCAGCAGCCCCAGGCCAACATCTTCAAGGTCATCCACGGCATATTCCGCGGCCGCTACATGCTCACGGGCATTCTCGCGAGCGTCTTCCTGCTCGCCGGAGCCGCGTACGCCATCCTCACCAACAAGCCGCTCTTCAAGAG